>JACMLR010000166.1 GCA_014379515.1 Chitinophagaceae bacterium | reverse complement strand
GTGATGAGAGCGGGAGTGAAGTAATTTGCGAAATGTGCCAAATTCCGTGCTTCTTAAGTTCATGAGTATGTGCGAATGGCGAATGTGCGAATGTGCGAATGCCTCGTTGCATCCTGTTGCAAGTTCATAGTTCTTTTCATGGAAATATTTTACAATTTGCTTCATAAAACTGTGACTGACCATTGATCGCAATTCATTTGATATCAACGATCTAAAAGGTAATTATCATTTTCCTGTTAAAATATATTGCGGATAAGTTGCACGGCAATTTGCAGCGGCTATTTTCGTTTACTCTTTTGTCACATGAACAAACAACTCTATGCAAAAAAACTCTTGTATTGCCCTGGGAATCATTGCTCTCCTTATTTTCCTGTCGTCCTGTAGCCGGGCGATTACACCTTATGAAGCTGCAAATGGTAAAGCAAGATGCGGGCGGACCATCCGGTAATCATTCGTTGAATACAATCATGATATAATTTCTTGAAACAACCTATTGCGCCCCTGCAGGGCTGCAACCTGGAACGTTTCATTTCCCGATGGGCTTGCCCCATCGCTATTATATTGTGCCCTTTCAGGGCGTAAGCCAAACGCCTAATGGGGGGCAAGCTTGTGCTACAAATCGGGTTAATTGGTGTTGTTATATCTAAAATGCTAAACCTTTTCTTCTCCTTGGCAAAGCTGCTTCAGGGCGTAATTACGGTCGAGCTTCAGAGCGAATCGGTTTTTAGGTGCTGGTGGATCTACAATGCTTAACCCTGTCTGCTGCTTTGTTGTGCCCTTTCAGGGCGTAAGTCAAACGCGTAACTACAATACATGCGTTAAGGGGTCATCCAGGTTCTATATTCTATATTCGACATTCTATATTCAACCTCATAAATCTCGGCGTCTTCAACGCACAAAGTCTCTCAAATAACTACATCCCCTAACCGCTTCTTTATAAAACGGAGTTTCTTTATAATCTCGTTTTAGTGTAGTGAAATACAAATTTTGTTTATCGAATTTCAGTACCCACGCATCTAAGACTTTTTTCTGTGCATCATCACCTTCAAAATACCACGGAATTTTTCCAACCCTTTTCTGTTCGCACTTCGCAGCCATATAAATACACTTTGCCTTGAAATTTTTATCGGGAGAAAGTTCCAACGCTTTTAAATAATGCGACTTTGCTTTTTCGACAGTATAATAGTCCGTTGACCGTTGTTGCTTTGCAAAATACTTACTTGGTTCACCGTCATATTCCGATCCGCTCCAGTCATATTGAACGAACATCCAGCTATTTCCCCAATAACTCATATGGTAATAGCCTTTAGCTAACTCGTAATTCAAACTTGCTTTTTTTGTGGCTTCTGTAGCGGACCCGAGTTCTTTTATCAACTTATTCATTCGTTGTGTAAAGCTGAGTTTGGTATAAACAACGGTATCCTGCTTTGTTGGTGCGTGCGTGTCAAGAAGGAGATCTGCAAATGGATTTGCCGCTAAATACGTTTTGAATGGATCATCAATGTAGTAGGCTGTCGGAACTTTTTTAAACCATTTCTCTGCTTCAACAAAATTGAATTGCCGCAACCACGCGGTTCCAACAACATCGTTCACATCATCACGATCGAATGAATTCTTTGCTACAAGAAATTTATCAAAATGGCTAAGCTTTTTCGATTCTATCATTCTTACTAACTCTTCTGCCTGCTTAACAGTAGCTTCAGAACGCAAATCTGACAATGAATTCGCGTTGTAGCCCCATCCTTCCTTGACGTACTCCGATTGAATCTTATCAGCCAATCCCCGACACAAAATATATTTGACCGAGTTTGATTCATTGCTGAACTGGTATCTGGCTGGTAATATGTCTGCAAACAACCGCCGATAGAATTTTGCAAATTCAACATTTGTTTTCGCCTTTTTTTCCAACCATTGAATGGATGTCAACAACTCATTCTCAAAGGCGGGTGAGATTGTTTTTTGAGAATTGACTTTCACAATCAGGCTAGTCAATTGCCATTGATCCAGCTGTGTCTCAGTCATAGTTGATTTTTTCGCGTCATTCAATAGTGCATTCGCACCGGTGTAATCTTTTGCAAGCATTGCCGCATGCGCAGCAGTTAAAAAATAGAATGATTGAGATGCTGATTGTTGTGCAGCTACTTTACAAAAATCGCGAAGGTCTGTCGCAGTTTTCTTCCAGGCGAGATAGGCAGGATCTCCTTGTTTGACGGATTCATAATTTATATAGACTTCGCTCTTGCCCTGATCGAATTGTAATGAAGGAGACAAGAAATTTTCTTCAATCTTATTTAATTCCCGAATGATCAGGACAGGTAACATCGGGGACGACGGTGCCAGTTGATACACCCGGCGGATAACTTCCAATTCCGCGATATTACTACCAAGCGCAAACAACGCAAGTACATTCGCTTTTTCGACATTGGTTTTTCCAAGTGCGACGATTTCTTTTCGATTTTCGCTGTCAAGTCGTTTTACTGCCCAGCTGAATCCCAGGTAATTTGAGATTCGCTTAACCTTGCTATTGGCGAACAGTTGGCTGAATTCATATGCCGCCTGTTTATTTTTTCCAGTTCGAAATAACGCGCCTGCCCGCAACGCGGCACTCAACTCTTGCAAAACACTCAGAATTTTGATAGGAGTTATTAATTCATCATAATACTGAATGCAGTCTTTGTATCGTTCACTGTAGTGCGCAAGCCTTACCACCTGGTACCCATAACGCATTTTTACAAAGTCAGTTTTTGCTGCGCGATATAATTGCAATCCATTCTTAATAAGCCGCGTCATTTTAGTACTGTCACGAGTGACCGGTTCCCACTCATTCCAATTTCCCAGCACTTGCGGCTCAACCTGTTTTGCATACATAATGTAACCAAGCGCTTCAAGGTTTTTTGTTGAAAGGAAAAACTTTGTCATGCTATTCTTTGCAATGGAATCATGAATACTCAGCGGTTGGCTTTTTTCCAAATGATTGTACAGGTTGGTAAGATCACGCAACGCAAATTTGCAAACAAATTGATACGCATCATTAGAAGTAAAATTTCCGGATTCAATTTTTGTCCATTCTCCTGCGGTTACTCTCGACGCGTCCACCGGTTCCTCATCCCGGTATAGGGGTTGATAGTTGGTATAATAAAACGGCTCGTATTCATTTGAGCCAGATAAATCTTTCTGAACAAAACTGACATAATAATCATACGGATCAGGTTCATAGCCTGCGCATCCAATAATGTTATAGGGAAATAAAAGCGCACCTATATTAATGGATACTATTATAAATATTCTCCAGTTCATTCTGAGTGTATTTTGCGATTGTTGTGGAATCTAAGTGGTATAGTGATACTGTTACGTTCTTTGTGTTTAGTTTTCCTCTTACGCTTTTAGCAGTCTCCACAATTTGATTGTATTCGCTTCTTTCGTCGCGAACAAGATCACCGGTTCGGAAATTGAAGCCGTTCAGCAAGGTATCCAACCGGCAATGGTAGGTATTATCTTTTTTAATGAAAGCATCCGGGTCGTTTAAAATATCGCTTCTCATTTCTTGTGAAAGACCATAATAAACGCCGTTTCGAAAAATCACTTTCCATTCAAACAAGGGTAAGGCAATATCGAGCGGAAGAGGGTATTCATTTAAAGATCCAATATATTTTTCAGCTTCGCTTGTTTCGAGAATTGAATTGACTGTCGCAGGATCGCGTAGATTCCCCATGTTGTAACACATCAATAAGCCGCGTGATACAGGCGGGATCCCTGTTTTGTTTTTGTATTTACATTGATAAAGCCGAATCGTGGCCGAGAGAGCTTGGAAGCCGAACAGGGAATCTCCTTTTATATCATTTAGCAATTTAAAGTATCGTTCTTTTGTAGTTTGTGTCCAATCGCAATCGATCTGCAATTCTGATTTTGCCGAAACATTATTTTCTTTTAGAATCGACCTTGTCAATTGAAGAATTTTACTTGCCAGTCGCCTTGTATCGGAAATCGACAACTTCACGAGTGTTTCATTTGTGATAAACACCGTTGGTATAATTTCCAGTGAACGGCTCTTTACCCACTCAATACTTTTTGGATCGAACTCAATTCTTGCTGCTGGTACTGCACTTTCTTGCTGATCGGTCCAGGTTACATCAAAAAACTTAATGTACAGCTTAGAGACTTTTAATTGAAGTACTGATTGTTTTTCGTACTCATCCAGGCTGAAGTTCGACTTCCAATAATAAAACGCCCGTTCTGTTTTCAAGTCGTGACGACATGAAAAAAGCAACAATATCAAACAAAAAAAAATTAAAGGTTTTACTGAGGCCAGGGGCATTTTACAGGTGAGTTTGTTTACTTTGCGGCTTACTCAATCCAAATGTATGGATAGCAAAAGACTCTTTCTTTTCAATACAATTTTATTTTTTTCGATAACTGTCAATACTGCTTTTGCGCAAGTGATTGCTGGCCCGATGCCGGGACACGTTGAACTGCGAACAGCTAAAATTTGGGTAGAAGTTAAGCCCGGCTCTGCGGTTGAACTTTGGTATTGGAAAAAAAATGAACCGGCTTCTGCAAAGCAGCTAGGTAAGAAAACACCGGTAGATTCGTGGTTTGCGCCAGTCACGTTTGACATCGTCGCTTTAGATCCTAATACCACTTACGAGTACGCTGTAGTTGCGGGCTTCTCATCAAAAAAGCCCGCAAAAGCGGATGGCGAGTTCACTACGCTTGAGCTTTGGCAGTACCGTAAACCTGCTCCAGACTTCAGTTTTCTTACTGGTAGTTGCTCCTATTTTAATGAGCCGAAATTCGATCGCCCGGGGATTCCGTACGGAAAGGACTCTTCGATTTTTGTTTCGATGGCTAAAGAAAATGCTTCTTTCATGTTGTGGTTGGGCGACAACTGGTATACCCGGGAAGTTGACTTTTTCAGCAAATGGGGCCTTTGGTATCGCGCGAGCCGAGATCGTAGCTTACCCATACTTCAACCATTTCTTCGTTCTATGCCTCACTACGCAATTTGGGATGACCACGATTACGGGCCAGACAACGGGGATAAAAGCTATAAGTTCAAAGAAACAAGTCGGGATGTATTTGTAAACTATTGGGCGAACCCAACTTATGGCCAGGATGGAAAAGGAATTTACTCAACAGTCAATTATGGAGATTGCGATTTCTTTTTAATGGACGATCGATATTTCCGAAGTAACGATGATATGGCAGCGATGGCTTATGGCCAGCCGAATCCGGACAAGCGCATGTGGGGAACTGTTCAAATGGACTGGTTGAAGAATGCCTTGCTTCATAGCCGCGCGCCATTTAAATTCATTGTTACAGGTAGTCAAACCTTGAATCTGTCATCGCCGTATGATTGCCTTCAAAATTACCCGGCAGAATTTAATGAACTCATGGCCTTCCTTTCAGCCGAAAAAATTAATGGCGTGTTGTTCCTGACTGGCGACAGGCATCATAGCGAAGTTATCCGCTATGATCGGCTTAGCGATTACACCTTGTACGATATAACGTCTTCGCCACTAACATCGGGCGTTGCAAAAGTCTCGGGCAAAGACAAAGAAAATCCAAATCGCATTCCAAATACGCTTGTGGAAGCACAAAATTATACGCGGATCTCCCTGTCTGGAAAGCCGAAAGAGAGAAAATTGACGGTTGAGTTTATTGGTGTTAGTGGAAATAAACTAACCGAATGGAGTGTGACCGAACAGGAATTGAAAAACAAATAAGCAGACGATTCAATCAAGTATCTTACTATGACAGTACATTTTGGATATAATAAGAAGCAGGTACTCGTGGGGCTCAGAAATCATTTCTTCAGCAGGCCTGAGATCCGCATTCTGTTTATCCTTGTAAACGTTTTTGCAATTGCTTCCGCGATCTTATTTTATTTCAAGATAATTCAACCGGTATCGTTCCTTGTTTTTTCGCTGTTATGGTTTTTATTGTGGCTTACGATCCGTCGATTTCTTCCACTAAGCATCTACAAAAGATCGCAAACGTTTAAAGATGAATTCACATTGAGTATCGATGAACAGAACGGGGTTTTATTACAAACGGAAAGAGGCGAACAGTATTGGGCGTGGAACAGTTTCAGCAATTTTAAAGAGACCCTTCATTTCTTTCACTTGTATTTCAATAGTCGTTCGTTCTTCATGATCCCAAAAGATTCCTTTCCGGGGTTTGAAGAAGTTCAGGAAGCTCGAAAGCTTTTTAAAGAACAGATCGTTGCCAAATAAGGGTTTTTTATCGATGTTTTCTTTAACATCTGGCAGATTCAGGAAATGTGTACTTTTGCAGCCAATTATCATCATGTCAAATAAAGTAACCTTCAATAATAAAAACAGTGTTTTTTTCCCAGCTTTGAAGGAAGCAACCGAACAGTATTTCAAACAAAACAACATAAAGAAAACAGGCGACTGGCGGCTCTACTCGAAAAGCCTGATTCTCATTCCAACAGCGATCACATTATACGTTCTGTTACTTGCCAATGTGATGCCGGTAGCATTAGCCCTGGTTTCATGCGCGGTTCTTGGTCTCGTTTTCGCCAGTATCGGTTTCAACGTTATGCATGACGCATGCCATGGAAGCTTCTCATCCAAAAAATGGGTTAATGAAGTTTTTGGGTTAACTATCAATGCCCTTGGCGGCAATGCCTTTATCTGGAAATTCAAGCATAATATCATCCATCATACTTATACCAATATTGATGGGTTGGATGATGATATCGCGAAAAGTCCATTGATGCGTCAATGCCCTTCACAGAAATGGGTGCCTGCTCATCGGCTTCAGCATTTATACGTCCTTCCTTTATACGCGGTATCTTCGATCGCATGGGCTGCGATGTTTGATTTCATCAAGTACTTTAAGGGCAGAGTGCAAGCCACGCCTTTGCAAACAATGAGTCTCCAGGAGCATATTATATTCTGGTTGAGCAAATTGTTGTACGTCGTTTTTTACGTCCTCGTACCGGTGTACTTTCTTGGTTGGGGCCCCTGGCTTATCGGTTATCTTGTTATGGAAGTAGTTCTCGGCCTTGTACTTGCTATTGTGTTTCAATTAGCACACGTTGTTGAAGACACTACATTCGAATTCTCAGGAGCTGCTGATAAAATAATTGAAAACGAGTGGGCGATTCACCAGGTAAAAACAACGGCAAATTTCGCGGCTGATAATAAACTTGTTTCCTGGTTTGTCGGGGGACCGAATTTCCAAATAGAACACCATCTGTTTCCTCGTATCAGTCATATTCACTATCCGGCGTTGAGTCATATCGTTCGTGAAACCTGCGCTAAATTTAACCTGCCTTACAACTATTATCCAACGGTTATGAGTGCTGTCGGATCGCATATGCGAATGATACGCATGATGGGTCGGAAGCCGGAAATGACTGGCGTCGCCGCTTAATCTCTCTTTTATTTTGGTCGATATTTACTGTCATCAAAAATGATCCTGGCATCGGTTTTTAAAAGCTGCTGGAGAGAAATCGTTTCTCTTTTTTCCATATACTTTTTTACGATTTGCCACCCAACAAAAAGCCCAATATTACCTGGGGCACCTTCGCCAAGTTCGGCTGTCGTCGGGGATTCGGCGAGATAACTTTTTAGCTGCGCGGGATCGTTTGTCAACAGAAAATTATTGGTAAGAAAAAAATTCCAAATGCGTCCCTCATTCGCGTAGCAACCTTTTAACTGGTTTGATGTATAGCCGATCTTAACCGTATCGTCTGCTGCAGGTATCAGCTTATCGAGTATGTATAAGCGCTTTCCTTTTTCTATCATTTGCTCGACCAACGGCTTGCCTACAATTTTTTCTGGGTACAAATCGTCGATAATATTTTTCATACAGTTGACTGGTATGGATCCCGGAGTGAAGCGTCTTGAAATATAATCGGGATATAATGCTTGTCCCATTGGGCTATGATAGAAAGAAAACTGGCTTCCAAGATGAAGTTGGAGGCCGGTAGCGAGGGCATCTGTTGTCAAAACATCTCCATAACCTCCAAGACTGGCTTCATAAAACGCATCCATTGGGCCGATAAACGTCACAATTTTCTGCGGTGCTTTATAATCAGGAAAGTAGTGCTTGAGGTATTGCAGTCCCTTTTTTATTTCTGATTCAGTAGTATTAAAACTCGCGAAGATCTTGTCCGCAGAATCTTTTAATGGTCGATAGTCTGAAAGAAATTTCCTGACTGCAGTGAGTGTAGCAACAGAGGTGTCGCTTATCGGCGGCAACCCAAGTATATTGATCATGAAATCGCGAAAGAAACCATCATATTTTGATTCAAGCGCTCGAAGACCGGGATAAAGGTTATTCGTATCCAGCGCAAAAAAATCCTTTTCAAATCGTAACGTTTGCACATCAACTTTAATTTCGGATACATCGGGTCCGGCATCGTTATTACAGCCGGTAAACACAACAATCAACAGCGCGGAAAAAAGAAAATTTCTCATGATATTTTTGATGGGTGAGCAGATAACGGATGGATAGCGAATTAATTATAGTGGAATTGTAATTTAACAGCTAAGATAATTGAATTCACGTTCGATGCTGGTTTGAGCAAAATCGATTGCTTACAAACAATGTCGATACCGGGCATTGATGTAAATTCGCTGGATGAAGATAGCGCTGGCACAACAGAATTATCATATTGGAAATTTCGAAAGTAATACCCGGAAGATCATCGAGGCAATTGAGAAAGCGAAATCGGATGGTGCCGACCTTGTAATGTTTACCGAGTTGTGTATCTGCGGATACCCCCCACGCGATTTCCTGGAATTCAAAGATTTCATTTCTCAATGTTATTCATGTATTGAAGAAATCAAAAGTCATTCGTTTGGCATTGGTGTTATCGTTGGCGCCCCGGCAATCAATCCTGACGCTGCTGGCAAAGATCTTTTTAATGCTGCCTGGTTCTTATACGAAGGCAAGGTTCTCGGAACGGCGTACAAAACGCTGTTACCGAATTATGATGTATTTGATGAGTATCGATATTTCGAACCTGCCTACAGCTGGCAGGTAATTGAATTCAAGGGCAAAAAAATCGCACTTACTATTTGCGAAGACATCTGGAATCTTGGCGACAATCCATTGTATCGTATCTGCCCTATGGACAAGTTAATGAACCAGGCGCCCGACCTGATGATCAATATTTCTGCATCACCATTTGATTACGATCATGATGACGATCGGAAAGAAGTTATTCGCGCGAATACCTTGAAGTATAATCTTCCGATGTTTTATTGCAATGCCGTTGGTTCACAAACCGAAGTTGTTTTCGATGGTGGTAGTTTGGTGATCGATGCAAATGGTCACGTAGTCCATGAAATGAAATATTTCGAAGAGGATTATCTTGTTGCCGATCTTAAAGTTGTTGAACAAAATAGTAAATCAGGAGATAAAGCAGTTCTACGAAGTCTCGATAAGGATATGCGCGTATCGAAATTGAATGATCTCGATAAGATAATTGAATATCTCGTTGACGAGCGAAATATCAGGGAAATCCACAAGGCACTGATTCTTGGAATTCGAGATTACTTTGGGAAAATGGGTTTTACAAAAGCCATCCTCGGATCCTCGGGTGGAATCGACAGCGCGGTGACCCTCGTTCTCGCGTGCGAAGCATTGGGGAAAGAGAACGTAACTGCAGTGCTCATGCCTTCGCAATATTCTACAGGCCATTCTGTAAGTGATGCCGAGCAATTAAGTAAAAATCTTGGGAATCCATATCATACTGTGCCGATCAAACCGGTGTATGATTCTTTTTTAACATCGCTTCAACCCATATTTAAAGATCTTCCTTTTAGCCTCGCCGAAGAAAATATACAAAGCCGAACGCGGGGGAATCTCCTGATGGCGATCGCCAATAAATTTAATTTGATTCTTTTAAACACATCGAATAAGAGCGAACTCGCAACCGGCTATGGAACGTTGTATGGTGATATGGCGGGCGGTTTAGGAGTATTGGGAGACGTATACAAAATGCAGGTGTACGCACTTGCGAGATATCTTAATAGAGACAGCGAAGTCATCCCGGAAAATATTCTTTCTAAAGCGCCTTCGGCAGAGTTGCGACCTGATCAAAAAGATAGCGATAGCCTTCCCGAATACCCAATTTTAGACAAAGTGCTTTATCAGTATATCGAACGCCGTCAAAGTCCGAATGATATCATTGCGCTTGGTATCGATGAAGCACTGGTTCGCCGGATTCTTAAAATGGTCAATACAAACGAATACAAGCGGAATCAATTTTGTCCAATCATTCGGGTGAGCAATAAAGCATTTGGTGTTGGACGCAGGGTACCAATCGTTGGAAAATACCTTTCTTAAAAAACCTGCCGTTAAATTTTTAATGTTTTAACTGTACGATCACGGTGACATCAAACGGCAGTCCTACACTTACTTCTTTACTTAAATGAAGCTCCGTGCTCGTAAGTTTTAGAATTTTGACATCGCCACTTATTCCTGCAAACACTGCGGATGGAAAATTGATCGTGGTTTCGCCTGATGCAAATGTCCATGAAAATGGAACTGATTGCGGATCACCAACAGTGCAGGTGCTTGCACCTTCATCAATTATTCCTTTACCGTCTGCTTCAAATTTAAGTGTATTGTCTGTTTCGCAACTGCTCACGTAGCCCGGCGGCAGTGGAGAGTCTGTTGTACCGTTTTTATCAGTATCAATTCCTGCGTTATCGTATCGCCAAACCGAGGCAGAGAGCAGTTCAGTATTTGATGCTGGGGTAGAATCTTTATCGCTGCATGCGATTGTAATCGCGAGCAGGCAAATGAGGGTAAGCTTGTCAGTTTTCATATAGATGATTTCAGCTATAAAATTACCGTTATCCAATGGTCTTTAAAAAAGAAAAACCCTTTCGTTTGAAAGGGTTTTGTTATTAATGATTTTATTATTAATGTGAAAAGATAACCAGGTAACGGAATGAGGTGTTATTGATTATGATGTCTTCATACAGTTTGATGTTTTTATCGTCCAGTGATAAAATTTTCATCGTTTCGCCGTCATACTCAAGTTCACTCTCGTTGTTTTTGAATGACCAGGTAAAGTCGTCTGTTTGTGGTTCCGCAGGATCGCATTTAACGGCGCCGACATTAAATGTGCCGGTACCTCCTGTCGTGAAGATGGCAACATCATCAAGGTTGCAGTCCTCGATGTCTTCCGGTTGGTCAACAGTGCCATTTTTATCCATGTCAAATCCGGCCGAGCTGATTTTCCATGACGCGGACGTCAGCATTTCAGTGTTTGATTTCTTATCACTATTTTTTGAGCATGCGGTGATCGAAGTCACGGCAAGAGCAAGGACAGCTGTCCTGAAAAGGGTCTTCTTCATGAGGTAATAGATTTGTTTTATGCCTTATGGCAATTGGTTAACTATACCCCATCTATTTTATTGTGTGTCTTGACTTAATGAAAAATTTGGCATTTAACTGCCTCTTGAGGGCTTTGGCAAGCATCTTGCAAAGTCTTTGTTCGTATTTTGTGGTGTAAATTTCTGAATTTCATTGTCTAATATCGTAAACCCCCTTCTATGGTTCTCACTGCCGATGACATCCGTCAGTTAAACGAAAAAATTCAACATCAGAGCATTTTTATTGATCGTCTCCGCGATGAGGTCGGAAGGGTGATAATTGGGCAGTCGGGGATGCTGGATAGGTTACTTATCGGTCTACTTAGCAGCGGTCACGTTTTGCTGGAAGGGGTGCCGGGCCTGGCCAAAACATTGGCCATTAAATCGCTGGCGCAGGCTATTCATGCGAAATTCAGCCGGATCCAGTTCACGCCGGACCTGTTACCTGCTGATGTAATCGGTACGCTTATTTACAATCAGCAACAGCATGAATTCGTGGTTCGCAAAGGACCCATCTTCGCGAATTTTATCCTTGCGGATGAAATCAACCGCGCCCCGGCAAAAGTTCAAAGTGCATTACTTGAAGCGATGCAGGAAAGACAAGTGACGATCGGCGACACCACTCACAAACTCGATGAGCCATTCCTTGTTCTTGCTACACAGAATCCGCTCGAACAGGAAGGTACCTATCCATTACCGGAAGCCCAGCAAGATCGTTTCATGATGAAAGTGATCGTTGACTATCCAACAAAACAGGAAGAACAAATTATTATTCGACAAAATGTAATGGGAGCGGGAGGCATGGCACCAATAAAACAAGTTGTGTCTATGCAGGAAGTTTTACAGGCACGCGAGTTGGTTCGGCAGGTGTACATGGATGAAAAGGTTGAAAATTATATCTTGGACATTGTCTTCGCAACAAGAACGCCTCAGAAATTTAAACTTGATAAATTAAAGCCATTGATCGCATATGGTGGCTCGCCCCGTGCAAGCATCAACCTTGCTCTTGCCGCAAAGGCGCAGGCCTTTTTAAATAAACGCGGTTTTGTAATTCCGGAGGATGTACGCAGCATATCGAAAGACGTATTGCGGCATCGCATCGGTCTCACCTATGAAGCAGAAGCAGAAAGTGTGAATGTTGAAAATGTTGTGGATGATATTTTAAAAGCGATCCAGGTTCCATAAGAATAGCAATCTGTAAAGACAAAAAAAATTACTTGGCCCTTACTACCGCTGAAATATTAAAAAAGGTTCGTGAGCTTGAAATTAAAAGTAAAAAGCTGACGCGGCACATCTTCACTGGTGAGTATCACAGTGCGTTTAAAGGTCGTGGAATGTTGTTTAAGGAAGTTCGTGAATACCAGCATGGCGATGATATTCGTTTTATCGACTGGAACGTTTCTGCCCGTTTCAATCATCCGTTCAGTAAGTTGTTTGAAGAGGAACGTGAATTGAGTGTTATGCTTTTGGTTGATGTAAGTGGCAGTTCATTTTTTGGTACTACGCTGAATCGGAAAAAAGATTTAATTACTGAAATAGCAGCTGTTCTCGCCTTTTCCGCGATTAGTAATAATGATAAGGTGGGCGTTTTGTTTTTTAGCGATACCGTTGAAAAATTTATACCTGCAAAAAAAGGTCGCGATCATGTACTTTATATAGTAAGAGAATTACTGACCGCCAAGCCAAAACATACCGGTACAAAACTGGGGGAGGCGTTGAGGAGATTTAATAATTCGACGCGTCAGAAATCCATCACGTTTATCTTAAGCGATTTTTTGGATGAAAGTTTCAACGATGCCTTAAAAGTTGCAGGTAAAAAGCACGATGTGATTGGGATTAAGATTTATGATAAGATGGATGTAGATCTTCCTGCTATTGGTTTGATGGAAGCAAAGGATCTCGAAACTGGAGAAACCGTGATGGTTGACACGAACGACTTTGTAACCAGGCGGGAGTATCACCAGGATTTTTTTAAACACACTGAATGGTGTAAAAATGTATTTGTGCAATCGGGAAGCGACTTGCTCCACATTCGCACTGACGAAGATTACGTGAAAGTATTGCAGAAATTTTTCATAGGAAGGAATCGATAACTCATGAGTCCATTGCGGTCTAAATGTATTGGTCTATTATTAACCCTTTTACTCGCTACAATCGTTGCGCACACGCAGGTATTAGTGAAATCCTCTGCAGACAGGGAGACCATCCTTGTTGGTGAGTCGCTAAAGGTTACGATTGAAGCGAGGTTACCACTGGGCGAAAAAGTAAACTGGTTATTCCTGGATTCAATTCCACATTTCGAATGGATTGAGAAAGGAGCACCAAATGAAACGGATGGAATCGACGGAAAGAAAATTGAACATGTTTTTACTGTTACCAGTTATGATACGGGCGCGTGGGTCATTCCTTCATTTACAATTAAAGTCAGTAATAAAAGTTATAGTTCCGAACCGGTAACAATCCGTGTTAATTACAGCGATGGATTTAATTCCCAGGAAGAGTACCGGGACATCAAAGAAACCATCGACGTAAAAACAATTAAAACTGATACGCTTCGATGGTTGATCTATGCTGCTGCTGCTTTGATTTTAGTGATCATCCTGTATTTCTTTCTTCGAAGAAAGAAGCCGAAGAAGATCGATAAGCCGGTTCGAACCCAATCTCCTTATGACGAAGCGATGCAAAAGTTGGCCCAGTTGCAAAAGGATAACACGGCGGACGATGCCGATATCAAATTATTTTATACAAAGATGAACGATATCTTCCGTGAATTTCTTTCAAAGCAATTTCAACTATCTACGCTGGAAAAAACAAATGAGGAAGTGCTGGCAGATCTTCGAAAATTAAATTTACCTGCAGAAGAATACAAAAAGACAGCCGAGTCATTGCGGATAGCTGATTTTGTAAAATTTGCAAAATATAAACCGGGCCGGGGCGACAATGCTGCGGCGCTGACAACAATCGAAACGACCATTAAAATACTTCATAAACCTGGCTGATCTTGCTTTACAATTGGTATGAAAATATTGAGTTTGCCTGGCCATTCATGTTTTACCTGTTTGCCTTGTTGCCATTATTAATCTGGTGGTACCTGTTGCAGCATCGTAAACAGCAATCTTCTTTTTTTGTGTCATCATCCCAAAGGTTTATAAAAAGAAGTTCCTGGAAAACAAGCTTTCGTCACTCATTATTTATTTTTCGCTTGTTGGCAATGAGTTGTTTGATCATAGCACTTGCACGTCCTCAAACCCGGTACAATGAAGAATTGAAAAGCGGTGAAGGTATTGATATCATTCTTTGTATGGATGTAAGTGGAAGTATGATGGCCCAGGATTTATTACCCGACCGATTGGAGGCTGCGAAGCAAGTTGCCGCTGAGTTTGTTTCCCAACGCGTAACGGACCGGGTAGGTGTAGTTATTTTTTCCGGGGAGAGTTTTACACTTGTTCCCCTAACTACCGATAAGGCAGTGCTTCAAGCGCAGATTTACAACATTCAACGAGGCTTACTCGACGACGGAACAGCAATTGGTGATGGACTCGGCATTAGTGTATCCCGGTTAAAAAATTCGACAGCAAAAACGAAGATCATTATTTTATTGACTGATGGTGAGGACCAGGGTGGACGCATCTCGCCGATTGAAGCGAAACTAATGGCAAAGAGTTACGGTATCCGCGTATATACGATCGGGGTAGGTACGGAAGGATTTGCACCAGTTCCAGTTCAATCTGGTGCGGGTACAACATCGACTCAAATGCAAAAAGTAAATATCGATGAGAAGTTGTTGCGGGCAATTGCTTCAGAAACCGGGGGTCTTTATTTCAGAGCACGCGATACCGAGAGTCTAAAAGGAATTTATTCTGAAATTGACAAGCTTGAACGATCTAAGATCGAAATCACCGCGTTAAAAAGATATACAGAGAAGTTTCACCCTTTTGCAATGGCCGCTGCACTACTTCTCCTTATCGAAATATTATTACGTTACACCGTGTTCAGAAAATTCCCTTAATTGCAGTATGCACGGACTAATCTATAAGTCGACCGGAAGTTGGTATGTCGTGAAAGCTGACAACGACCGGTTTTTTAATGCAAGAATCAAAGGGATTTTTAAGATTGATGGTATAACGAGTACCAACCCTATTGCAGTGGGCGACGAAGTTGATATTGAAATTGAGAGTGACGCCGACAGTACTGCAATTATCGGCGAAATTTACGCGCGAAGAAATTACATAAACAGGCAAAGTCCGAAATCAAAGTATCAGCATCATATTATTGCAGCAAACCTGGATCAATCAATGCTTGTAGCAACGCTGCGCGAACCGCGAACGTCGCAAGGTTTTATTGATCGCTTTCTTGTTGCATCGGAAGCATACCATGTTCCGCCAATGGTGCTGTTCAATAAGGCTGACCTGTATCGCAAAAAAGAAATGGAAAAGTTTGAGGAATGGAAAAATATGTATGAAGCGATTGGTTATCCTGTTTTCCTGGTAAGTGTAAAGGACAATACCGGTCTACAGGATCTGGGCGCAAAACTTGCAGGAAAAACAACGCTGATTAGCGGCCACAGCGGGGTTGGTAAATCATCACTTCTTAATAGATTATTACCGGGAAAAGAAATTGCGACACAGGGTGTGAGTAATTGGAGTGGGAAGGGGTTGCATACAACCACATTTGCGGAGATGCACGATTTGCCTGGTGAGGGAAGAATCATCGATACGCCGGGTTTGCGGGAATTTGGGCTGTTCGATATCAGCAAACAAGAACTATCACATTACTTTCCGGAGATGCGCGCTCGATTGAATGATTGCCAATTTAATAATTGCCTTCACATCAATGAACCTGGCTGCGCAATAAAGGATGCTGTTGCGAATGGTGAGATAACGGAAGATCGTTTTGTTAGTTACTACTCAATACTTGAATCCATAGAAGCAAAATCATATTAAGACCGTCTTTCTGTTCACATACTGCACGCAACGGTGCTGAAAACTAAACGATCTCTATTAAACAAAAAAAAGCTGAAGCAAGGAATTACAAAACCACGCTTCAGCATATTGGGAGCATCAAAAATTCAGGATAGATATTTCTTCGCCGAATGTATCATGAGTTTCGTTTCCAGAAATTTTGCAACTTCTATAACGGCGTCATTGTCTTTACGCGGCGCTTCACGAAATTTAAATGGATAGATTGATATACCCGTATAAATATTGTAATGAAGTGTCAATACATGATTTTTATAGGCAAAGTTCCAGGTGAGCGTGTCAAAATCATCTTCTTTCTGCGTGAATCGAATTTCAAGATCGTCAGAAAGAATATTTGCAACTTCATAAAAGCGTTTGAGGCCGCAATCATCATCGATGATCGCTTCAGTACATCCAAAGTCGGTGCGTAAAGTAAGGCTCATAAAAACGGATTTAGGTTATCAAAATGGCAAAACAAGTTTCACCAGGTTTAGGGCTACGCTTTGAACTTTCTGGCTTTCGGAACCTTTTCTCCCTGGAGAATCTTTTCTGCACCAACGCTTCTTCCATTAGCTGGACATCCATACTTTGGACCAAAAGCTTTACTCCATAAACTACAGGAACTGCTTAATAATAAAATTGAACACAGAAGAAAAATGGCGGGAATGGGCCGGATCGTTTTCATGGTATTAGTTTCTATCGGATTAACGTATGGAAAACTAATAATATTATCCCGCAAATGCAATAGGGCTGGGCGTCAGGAACCCGGTTGATCGCGAAACCAATCGGAATATCGTACGTAATTGTTTGCAATTCTGTCTATTTCGCCTTCAATTTGATTTTGGTCAATAGCCTTTACTTTTTTTGCGGGTATGCCTGCATAGATGCTTCCTGCTTCACAAATAGTGCCTTCAAGAACAACCGCACCGGCTGCAATAATCGTATTGCTATGAACAACCGCATTGTCCATTACAATGGCGCCCATTCCAATCAACACATTGTCATGTATTGTACAACCATGAACAATTGCATTATGCCCAATTGAAACATTGTTACCTATTATAGCCTGCGTTTTTTTAAATGTGCAATGAATCACTGCGCCGTCCTGCACATTAACCTTATTGCCCATCCGAACAATATTGACATCACCACGAACAACTGCATTGAACCAAAAGCTGCAATCATCGCCAGCAATAACATCACCAACAATCGTTGCATTTGGTGCAATAAAACAATTATTTCCAAATGAAGGGAACTTGCCATCGACGTGTAAGATAACCGGCATACTAATAAATTTTGATAATTAGAGATCACAGCTAGCAATGCAGTTTCAAATATCCTCAAAATTGTTACGACATTTGTAACCAATGGGTACTAAAAATGAAAAAGGTCAGCAATCAGGAATCAACAATCTACGCGAAATGTTTTACAGGCATATCGCGCAAACCTCTCCTGCGCCGCTTGCCCTGGAAATTGTAAAAGCAAAAGGTTGTAAGCTGATCGATAAGGAAGGTCATGAATACCTCGACCTGATCGCCGGTATCAGTGTAAGTAATGTTGGCCACGGGAATAAAAAGATTATCAAAGCAATCAATAAACAGGCAGCTGATTACCTGCACTTACTTGTATATGGTGAGATGATTGAAAGTCCACAAGTCCGGTACGCAACATTGTTAACCGAACATCTACCTGCAAATCTTAATAGCGTTTATTTTACCAACTCTGGTGCCGAGGCAACCGAAGGTGCGATGAAGCTTGCAAAAAGGGTAACCGGGCGAAGTGAAATTATTGCATTCAATCAAAGTTATCATGGAAGCACCCAGGGAGCACTGAGTATTATAGGAGACGAATACTGGAGAAATGCATTTCGGCCACTGTTGCCTTGTATTCAACATTTAGATTATAATTCAACTGCAGCGATTGAAGCAATTTCAACCAAAACAGCATGCGTTTTTGCAGAGACGATCCAGGCAGAGAGAGGAGTTCATCCACCAACAAAGCAATGGCTTCAATTGCTAAGAAAAAAATGTACCGAAACGGGCACACTTCTCGTTTTCGACGAAATCCAAACCGGATTCGGTAGAACGGGAAGCTTGTGGGGTTTTGAACGATTTGCTGTTATCCCCGATATCGTACTTCTAGGAAAAGCGCTGGGCGGTGGCATGCCACTCGGAGCATTCGTTGCCAATTATTCGCTGATGAATCAACTCAGCAAAAATCCAGTGCTTGGCCATATTACAACTTTCGGTGGACACCCGGTTTGCTGTGCAGCTGGTATGGCGGCGATGAAAGTGTTATTGGACAACAATTTAATAGCGGCTGTTGAGGAAAAAGCTGCGATGTTTCGCAAACTTTTACAACATGATGCAATTGTTGAACTTCGGTCCGAAGGATTGTTGATTGCGATAGAACTAAAAAGTCAGAGCGAGGTTTTCAGCGTAACAAAACAATGCCTTGAAGATAAATTAATCGTCGACTGGTTCTTGTTTGCATCTCACTGCATTCGCATCGCACCGCCATTGACCATCACCCCAAAAGAGATTCGAAAAGCATGTAAAATCATCCTGAAAAGTTTGAATACACTGGCGAAATGATTGTATTTTGGCCGATATCAATTCTAACATGAAGCGACCGGCCCTGATTTTCACTCTCATCTTTTGTTTTTGCTCAACACTTATCGGACAAGATTCAAAACCGCAATACAATTCGCTGCTGTGGAAAATTTCTGGCCGCGATTTAAAGGTTCCATCGTACATATATGGTACGATGCATTTAATGGACAAACGTCTCTTCAATTTTCCCGATTCACTTTATCATTTTATCGAGACTGCTGAGGGTTATGCAGCGGAACTGGATGCGAACGAGATGTCGCACGAGATAGTCAATGAAATCAAAAAGAGAGACGACAACGATGATTTGATTATTAACCTGCTGGATGTTGAAGAGTTAAAACCATACAAAAAACAGTTAGAATCCGTTTTTCGAAAAAAAATGAACGCTATTTCGGTTGGTGATCTGCGCCAACAAAAATCTGTTGCAGAAGGAAAGCTTCTTCGGCAAGGTGAAATGCCGACGATCATGGACGTCTTTTTGTTTAATGTAGCCCGAAAACAAGGGAAGTGGGTTGGCGGAATCGAAGACTTTGCCGATCAGCTTAAAGTAGAAGATGAAAAAGCAGCACTCATATCGTTGATTGAAGGTTCGATTGGTGATCCAAAGGAGTATAAAAAGATGATTGAATGGATGATCAAAACTTATATAGCTCAAGATCTCGACGCCATCGATCGAGGCAATGAGGTTTGGCAAGGAGCTGACTTAAGGAGTTTGAATAAGCGCAATTTAAAGATGGCAAGACGGATGGACAGCATCATGACGATTCGCAGCTGCTTTTTTGCAGTGGGTGCAGCGCATATTCCGGGAGATTCCGGGGTTGTAAAACTACTTCGCGAAAAAGGCTTCACCGTAGAACCAGTTTATTCAAGCAAAAGAATTGCGGCCCGGGAATATCGGTATAAATCATTGGAATTTGCATGGGAAAAAGTTTCTGTTAAAGACAGTTGGTATGAAATATTGATGCCGGGAAAAGCAGATGCAATGGGGGAGACTAATACACCGGGTGTCGAGGGCCATATGCATTTTGATTTTCTTGAATTCAATTTCTATTATACCAATAGTACGTTAATGAGTCGCTATGTGAATGCCGACAGCCTATTAAGTTCAATGGTCACGCGAAATCTAAAAGGCAAAAAAGTTATCTCTGAGAAACCGATAACAATAAATGGCGTTTCAGGTAAAGAGTTTGTGATTCATGATCAATCCGGGTATATAAGACTCCAGGGTTTTCCAACCAATTCTGTTCTTGTAACAAATATGATCATCAGTCAGAAAAAAGATTCCCTTTATGGAGTAGAGGCAAATAGGTTCTTCAATTCGTTTCGCGTTTTGAAGGAGCGGCCGTCTTCGGCAATTGCGGGGTGGACGATCCATCGACTGGAAGACGAAGGCTGTTCCGTGCTGCTACCCTCCAATTTTACCGTTTCCGGGCGAACATTCAATCCTGACTCCTCGATGTTCATGACAACATATAAAGCGGTGGATGAGAAAAGGGGTTGCTTACTATTTTTGATATCAATGAGGATTGCACCCGGTTATTATTCAACCTGGGACACAACTTATTTTAAGGCACTAAAAGATGAAATCGCGGCCAAACCGAATGTGAAATTTATTAAAAGCTCCTACCTCGCAATTCAAGGTTATCCCGCACTATCATATCTGCTGGAAGCATCAAGCGATGAAGGTAAGGTTGAATTGGTGGGCACCATAATTAATCGCGGTAACCGAAAGTATTATCTGTATGCTGCTTATCCGGATAATGATACTAGCCGACTGCAGATGAAAGAATTTATAGAGTCAATCCAATTCCTTCCCTTTCCAAAAGACAATTGGACAATGCAAAAGGATCTGAACGATCGATTTTCATTGTATGCTCCAGAGCTACCCCGCTTTGATAGTGCAAGTGCAACAACTGATTCAACCCAGCAGATATGGCAGATGTATGATTCAGTCACCGCGACTTCGATCTTTTTAAACGCAATAAAATTACCCCGGTACTCTTGGTGGGTGTCGGATAGTGCTTTTTTCAGACATCAATTGCAAACTTTCGTTCATGAGACTGACACAGTTTTGAATTTTAATTTTTCTTCAGTCAACTCAACACATGCGTCGATGGAGATTGGTTTATCCGATAATCACCTGGTAAAAAAAGTAGGAGTGTATGTACAGGGAGATAGCCTGTATCGCATATGGGTATTCGAAACTCCTGCTTTGTTGAGAGAGACGCGATTTAAAAAATTATTTTCGGATTTTAACCTCAAGAATCAATCAGCAGGTAAATACTATCTCGAGAATAAAACTTCCCTACTTTTCCGCGACCTCAATAGTAGCGATTCGGTTATTTTTGAAGAAGCATCAAATTATTTATCTGATGCACCATTTACCAAAGAAGATCTGCCAGCAATTCAAACCGCAGCGTTAAAAACTTACCGTGATTCTCGCAAATATTACACAGTTAATGATGAGTTGATGGATCGAATTGCAAAAATTGATAAAGTCCAGGCAATCGAGTTTGCAAAAAGTAATTATCATATTTTGCCTGAGCAAAAAGCGAATCTTAGATATTCGTTGCTACGAATGCTCGCCGGGATTAAAACTGAGGAGTCTTTTATATTACTCAAAGAACTTGCAGTTGCAAAAGCCCCGACAGGTGATCCCGAATCGCTGCGATATGCTTTGAATGATTCAGCAGCACTTACAGCACTCTTATTTCCAGGGATTCTTCCGCTCGTTGCCGATAGTAATTTTGTAAAAGTAATCCTTCAGGTTTTGCCCAGATTGCTCGATAGCAACCTTGTAACGAGAGAGACTTTGATGCCTTTCGAGAATCTGTTTTACAGCGAAGCAAAACGTCAAACACTTGCGACTGACACTCTCGACTATGACGTCGATGCACTCAATTTAATTGAAGTTTTACGCTATTTAAAAACAACAGAGGGCAATGTGCTCATCCAGCAATACCTTAAAGCGTCCTCCGCATATCTGAGACTTGCAGCAGTAGGAGCCGCACTTAGCAATGGTCTTCACGTGAATGCTTCAGTTCTTGAAAAACTTGCAGCAGACAAATTGAGTAGAGCTTCATTGTATGTTACAATGAAGAAGCTTAAAAGATTAAACCATTTTCCACCCAATTGGTTGACGCAGAAATTGATCGGTGAAAGTGAACTCTTTGCATACCTAAGCGACGAGGAAAGTCCGACATCGATGGAATTCCTGAAAATCGTCACTGCAGTGTATCTTGGAAAGAATCAAAAATTTTACCTCTACAAAGTGCGCTTTGATTACGAAGACAAACCTGAATATCGCTTAGCTGTGATTGGGCCATTTCCATTAACGGGTACAGCAATATTGACGGATATGCCTGTGCTTGGAACGATGTACGAAGAATTCGACAAAGGCAAAATAATGGAACAACTGAAAGCTTATCTGAAGGAATGGGAACAAGCGGAAACTGTCACTCCGGATCTTGACTAATTTGTAACATCTTATTCAACTTCTACAACAAGTTCTACTTCCACTGCGATATTATTTGGAAGAGAAATCATGCCAACGGCGCTTCTTGCATGTTTTCCTTTGTCACCAAAAATTGCAACCATCATATCGCTATAACCATTGATAACTTTGGGCTGATCATAAAAATTACTTTCGCAATTGACCATGCCTAATACTTTTACAATACGCTTTACTTTATTTAGTGAGCCGAGCTCTGACTTCAATACAGCAAGATGGGCAATGGCAACCATGCCTGCAGCTTCATAACCCTGCTCGAGTGTTAGATCTTTTCCCACCTTGCCGGTAACATCGGTGCCATCCGGCTGCTTCGGCCCTTTACCTGAAAGAAAGAGCAGGTTGCCGACTCTAACAACGTTCACATAATTTGCAATCGGAGCACCAGGTGCTGCCAATACGATACCTTTTTGTTTAAGGCGCGATTCGGCATCTTGTGCGATTGAAGTTGTTGCCAAAAATCCGGCAAGCACGAGTAAAAGTAATTGTCGCATATATTTTATTTAATAACATTGAAAATAATGGCAGCGAGCATTGCACCCGCAATCGGACCAACGACCGGTATCCAGGAATAGTTCCAATCGCTATTCCGTTTCTGCGGAATCGGGAGAAGAAAGTGCGCGATCCGCGGGCCCAGATCACGGGCAGGGTTAATCGCATATCCCGTAGGGCCACCTAATGACAATCCGATACCAAGTACTAATAGTCCAACCGGTAATGCATCCAATGCGCCCATCTTCATTTCCGAGGCGGACATTAATAGCGCACCCAGAACTAACACAAAGGTTCCCAAAACCTCCGTGACTAAATTATCGACGGTACTTTTAATTGCCGGTGAATTACAAAACACAGCAAGTTTCGTATCGCCGTCGGGTGTATGAATAAAATGTTGGCGATATGCAAGCCAAACAACAATTGAACCCGCAATTGCGCCTGCAAATTGTGCAATGATGTAAGGAAAAACCTGGTTCAATTCAAAGTTGCCGAGATACGCCATTGCCAATGTCACGGCAGGATTCAGGTGGCCTTTGCCGCCGAGGAAAAGCGACGCGAAAACGCCGACGAAAACGGCAATCGCCCATCCAAAAGTTATCACAATCCATCCACCTCCGTGACCTTTCGTTTTATTAAGAAGAACGTTGGCAACAACGCCATTGCCGAGTACAATAAGCAGCATAGTGCCGATAAATTCAGCCATCGAAGGGGTCATAAGTAATCGTTTTAGTATTGAAGCGGTAGATAAACCGCAGCTATGTTACGAAAAGAAATTAACTGTTCAGCTACCCAGTCCTGGTCACGTCCCAACTCCTTCGCCATTAATGATGCTACTTCGGGCGCGGCTTCAATTGCTGCATTTGCGTCAAGCAATAACGCGCGCGTTCTTCTACTAAGGATGTCTTCAACCGTTTCTGCAAATTCATTGCGGACACTCCACACGATCTCCGCTTTTGTATAGGGCAATGCGGGATGAATTCGCTCATTTAAGTATTTATCGGAAG
>JACMLR010000165.1 GCA_014379515.1 Chitinophagaceae bacterium | reverse complement strand
AGTCGACTGCAATGCCGCCCTTTCGGAGCTTTGCTTTACCGGCAAGCTTGATCAAAAGAGTCGTACTATCGGACTTGTCACTTATTAACTTCAATAAGCTTGTCAACGTTCCGCCAACTTTCACATCTAATTTAACCGGGATCAGGAAGGTGTCCTTACGGGGGACGCTAATCGAGGAATCAAGAATCGCTTTACCCAAATACTCCTGGTTGATGTATACGTCACTCTCCAGCGCATTCAGCGAAAGGGCAAATTTATTCGGATTATAACAGATCACATCCAGCTTAAGAGTAGAGTTTGGAAACCCGAGTTTGACAACCTGCAGGTTTTCAAAACTGAGGTATTCGAGCCCTTTAGGCTTGCATGACAACAGGATAACGATTGGGAGGAGGAGAAGCAAGCATTTTTTCATTGCCAGGAATTTATTGCAATCTACATTAATAAGACGGGCGGAATCGCCCTTTTTTTGTGTGAAATGCTCTGCTAATTGTTTTGGAATCCTGGAAATTAGCCAGCTCTAAATCACCCCCTAGCGCAGCTAATTAATTTAGTATCAATAATAAGTCATTCATTGCTAATTATGAGTCTTTTATATTGGTTATATACTTATTAATAGTCTTAATTTCAACGACTTTAGTAGAAGAATATCCGAAAGTATTGGCAGTTCACGAAAAAGTCTAATTGCTATAGAATGAAAAGTACAAAATTTTGATAAATAATGAGTTAAGAAAGTTGACTGCTATTTAAGATCAGCATGCTATATGGTTGATGAAAATTCCTCATTTAATAGTTCCTACGATTTTCGGAATCTGCGGCCGTAACTTTTTTTTCGGTCGCGCTGGGCTGCTGGCGCAGCTTAATTCGGATTATTCCGGGAGTCAACTTCGAAAATTACCTGTTTACCTTAGGCTAGAGTCTATACCAGTTAAGCGCTATTTTATTAACTTGTGACTGATCGCACCTCCACTACAAAACTGACGGATGAGAAGAATATCGCTGCTTACCTTGTTTACAGGGTTTTTCATTTTTTCATACTCACAGGATTTTACTAATAAGGGCAAAGAATTCTGGCTTTGCTTTCCATCCCATTTGCCGAGTGGCGGCAGCCTTGCACGTATGAGCCTTTTCATCACCTCCGATAAAGCGAGCTCAGGAACGATAACTATTGGCGGCACCTTACTGAGCAACTTCAATGTTTCAGCAAATACGGTAACCGAGATTGACGTTCCTTATAATCTGGCGCATATCGATCCAAACGAATCGAATGCGATCATTAAAAAAGGGATCAATGTGAAAGTGGATGCGGGCAAACCTGCGGTTGTTGTCTACGCTCATATTTATGCTGCGGCAAGAAGTGCGGCATCGCTGATCCTGCCGAATACCGTTCTTGGCAGAAAATACTATAGCATGAATTTTAAGCAGGATGGCGTGGGCGGATCAAAATCACAATTCGAAATAATTGCAGTCGACAGTAATACTGTTGTAGAAGTTTCCCTTCGCCGTGAAGGGGTGCTTGACCCACCGTTTTCCATCACCTTGCCTTTGCCAGGCGACGTTTATCAAATTCAATCTGATCTCGATCTAACGGGATCACTTATTGAATCGGTCGCATCGATCGGACCAAATGCCGGCTGTAAAAAGATTGCAGTCTTTTCCGGAAGTTCGGCCCTAACAATTCAAACGGACCAGGGCTGTAGCGGTGGCTCCAATTCTTACGACCCGTTATATCAGCAGATTTATCCGGTGGGATCCTGGGGGAAAAATTTTGCATTCATTCCCTTCGCTGCCTATTCTGTGGGTAATCCGTATCGCGTGCTTGCTTCTGAAAACGGCACAACTGTTTCAATCAATGGGTCGGTTGTAGCGACGCTTAATGAAGGCGAGTTTTATCCGAAACTTTCTCGCAATTTCCCGATCCCGTTAAACGAAGCGGTGATCATTGCGGCAAATAAACCAATCTCTGTGGCCGAGTATGCACAACAGGCAAGGTGTCGCGGAACTTCACCCGACGACCTTGGTGATCCGGATATGGTCCTATTGAACCCAATTGAACAAAGCGTTAATAATATCACTGTATTTTCTTCAACGAAAGAAGCGATCTCCGAACGTTATATCCAGGTTGTGATAAAAGCCGCCGCTGCGGCATCCTTCCGAATTAATGGAACAGCACCCGCTGGTTCATGGCAACCAGTGCAACCGGCGGCTGCAGGTTACGTTTATAATCGAATTCAGATTACTTCTTCGGCAACTGCGTACACGCTGGTGGCCGACAGCAATTTCAATGCAATCGCGTATGGTTTCGGAAATTTTGAATCATATGCCTATTCTGCGGGCACAAACGTAAAAGACCTTTACCAGTTTGTCAGTATTCAGAACGAATATGCAACTGTAAACTTTCCTGCGGGCTGTAAAAATTCACCGTTGAAATTCGCAATGACCTTTCCATACCAACCTACAAGTATCACGTGGCGCTTTGGTGGATTGTTTGCCGATACAACAATTACAACACCCATTGCCGATTCGTCGTGGCTCTTTGATGGACGAACACTCTACCGATATCAAATGAATAGAACTTACACCATCCCTGCTGTAGGTACTTACCCGATCTCGGTCATCGCCAACAATCCCACATCAGATGGCTGTACGGGTCTCCAGGAAATCGAATACGACTTGCAAATTTTTGATCCGCCTACGGCAGATTTTACATTTACCAGCAATGGTTGCCCGACCGACAGCGTAGCTTTTACTGATAACACAAACGGGCTCGGGCGTACACTAATCAAATGGATTTGGCAATTTGGAGATGGTGATACCAGCATTCTCGAAAATCCAAAACATCGGTACCTGACGGCCGGAAATAAATTGGTTCGGCATGCCGCGATCACGGATGTTGGTTGTGTTTCGAATTTTGTAGATAAAGTCATTCCCCTCATAGATCCACCGATTGCTAAATTCGGTATTACAGCATTGACCTGCGAGAAGACAACAATTTCCTTTACTGATTCATCAAGTGTTGTTGGTGGTACAATTGTGAGATGGCGTTGGAATATGGGCGATGGCACAACGGTCGATGCATCAAACGGTAATAAGGTCGATCACATTTATCAGACTGTGGGCACTTACAATGTAACACTGGAAGTAGAAACAAATACTGGTTGTAAGAGCTTTGTTTTTTCGAAACCCGTCATTGTGTTTCCTAAACCGGTTGTTGATTTTCTGGCTCCATCGGCCTGCTTGCCAAACAGTGCGCTATTTACGGATCAATCTATCATCAGCGACAACACACAATCTCTTTTCGGTTATGCCTGGGATTTTGGTGATGCAACCACATCTGCACAAAAAAATCCGTTACATCTCTATTCTGCTGGCGGACCGTTTAATGTTCGTCTAACTGTTACATCGTTCAACGGTTGTATCGACGATACGTTGAAAATTGTGAGCACGATTTATGAACAACCCAAAATTGCGGTAACCGCATCTCCTGAGAAATGCCTTGGCGACTCAGTAAAAGTTGTGGTTCGAATCAATCAACCACTCAATCTAAAGATTAAAGAATTTGCTATTACCTGGGGTGGTGAAGGAACAACAACTGCTGTGCTCACCACTGATGCAGACTCTGTTGTGGTATACCATACGTTTATTACTGTGGGTAATCAATCGATAACTGTTTTTGCAAAGAGCCAGGCACCCGGAAGTTGTTATTCTGATACTGTAGTTGTGCCAGTCTATATTAATCAATTACCATTGGCTGCTTATACAACCGGTGCAATTGCCTGCGAGGGCGAGCCGGTAAATTTTGTCGATCAATCCACTTCTGGGGATGGAACCATCACAGGATGGGCCTGGGCACTGGGCAATAACAATATATCGGCTCAGCAAAATCCAACCGCGGTGTACACTACACCGGGAACTTATGCAACAAGCCTGGTAGTAACATCGAGTAAAGGATGTACAAGTACAATACTCTCTAAACCTGTTTCAATAAATTATTTGCCCTTCGTTGATTTCAGTGTGCCTGAGATATGTTTGATCGATCCATTTGCACCTTTCAATGACAGCAGTACTATTGCAGATAATAGCGAAGCACAGTTTACTTATCTCTGGAATTTTGGAGATGCAAATGCGAATGCCGGGAACCCCAATACTTCAACTTCAAAAAACCCGCAGCATCGATATACAGCAACCGGTAATTATTCTGTGCAATTAACTGTAACCTCCAAAGATGGTTGCCGTGCCGATACGGCGAAAAGTTTTACTGTAAATGGATCGGTGCCTATCGCTTCGTATACTGTAAGTAATGCCGCTACCTTATGTGCCAACAAGGACGTCTCAATCGGGGATGCATCGACAGTTGATTTTGGAAGCATCGTTAAAGTTGAGGTTTACTGGGATTATGGAAATGATCCAACAATCAAAACCGTTGATGAAAATCCAACACCGGGGAAAACTTATTCGCATCGGTACCCGGAATTTGGAACACCAGCAGCCCGCACGTTTAATGTTCGTTATGTAGTCTATTCAGGAGTAAATTGTTTACATGAATTCAGTAGAGCAGTTGTAGTTAATGCAAGCCCTTCCATTCAATTCGATCCAATAGCTGCTGTTTGTGAAGAAATCAATCCTTATCAATTAATGGGGAATGAAATGTTTGGCTTTGCCGGTACTGGCGTATTTAGTGGGCCGGGAGTCATCGATCCATCAGGAATTTTTGATCCAGGCAAAGCGTTGCCAGGGATTCATACTATTCAATACAATTTCAATGCAGTCAACGGTTGTTCTACTTCAGCTACGCAAACGGTCGAGGTTCACCCGACCCCGGTAATTGATGCGGGACCAGATCGTGTTTTACTCGAGGGTGGACAGGTTACACTCCAGGGAAAAGCTTCAGGTAGAAATCTATCCGTCACATGGTCGCCAGTTACAGCTATGACAAGTTCTGTTGTTATCAACCCTGTAGTTTCCCCTGTTGAAGATATCGTCTATAATCTCAAGGTGGTTTCAGGAGACGGATGTACAGCAGAGGATAATGTGAAAGTGACGATACTTAAGAAGCCGAAAATCCCGAATGCATTTTCACCAAATAACGATGGTATCAACGATAAGTGGGTGATTGAACATCTCGAGTCTTATCCGGGAGCGACAGTTGAAGTATTCAATCGATATGGACAACTGGTTTATAAATCTGTGGGTTATGATCGGCCATGGGATGGAAACATGAATGGCCATCCGTTAGCTGTAGGTACTTATTACTGGATTATCAATCCAAAAAATGGTCGGCAACAAATGAATGGTTCAGTAACGATTTTACGATAATCAAAACTTAATTATTTCGTCGACAGCCAATGCGATGAAATAATTGTCTGTAAAATGAGTCTGGCAACAGGCCGAAATCAAGAATTGAATGAAAAAATTTGTAACGTGTTTGATGGTGTGTTCGATCGGAATTTTTGCGCATGCACAGCAAAAGCCGCACTACACTCAATATATCCTGAATCAGTACATACTAAATCCGGCTATCACCGGAATTGAAAATTATACGGATATTAAAGTAAGTCACCGACATCAATGGGCAGGTTTAAACGATGCTCCGATTACAACTTATGTGACAATTCACGGGCCAATTGGTAAGAACGATTATCGTACTGCCCCAACGTCGGATCGTGTTCCAGGACAGAATCCGCGCGGGCAAAGTTATTGGGAACAGTATACAGCGGCGGAGCCACATCATGGTATCGGTTTGCAGGTAATCAATGACAGAACCGGTCCACTAAGTCGATTTGCTGCATACGGCACTTACTCGTATCACATTGGCCTTTCTCCAACAACAAGTCTTGCAGCAGGCTTCGGCGCAGGCATAACCAATGTAAGTCTCAATACAAGTAAACTCGATTTTGTTCACGTAAGCGTGGACCCGGCAGTTTATAACAGTGGGATTTTGAATTCAATCAAACCCGATTTCAATGCAGGGCTTTATTTATATTCTGCCGAATTCTTTGTTGGTGTTTCTGCCCAACAAATCATTCCAATGAAAGTATCGTTTGCAGACGATGCCGTTCAAACAGATAATGCAAAATCAGTTCCGCATCTTTTTGCAACAGCTGGTTATCGATTGCTCATCGGAGAAGATTTTAATTTGATTCCTTCGGTAATGGTCAAATATATTAAACCACTTCCGGTGCAGGTAGATATAAATGCAAAGCTTCAATTCCAGGATCTCGCATGGGTTGGAACAAGCTACAGAACGGGAGAGGGGTTTGCTGGTATGCTGGGAGTAAATATTTCAAACTCGTTGAGCGTTGGATATTCCTATGATTACACTACAACTAAATTAAATACAGTTAGTAAAGGAACGCATGAGTTGCTAATTGGGTTTACACTTGGCAATAAATATGGTGACTGGTGCCCGAAGAACGTTTGGTGAGGGGGCGCT
>JACMLR010000164.1 GCA_014379515.1 Chitinophagaceae bacterium | reverse complement strand
TGTGCGAATGCATGAGTTCGACGGGTTGGGTTTATGCGGGGAGCACTGGGTGGAAGCGGGAGGAGGCGAATGCTCGCGAATAATACACGAATTACACGAATGAATACAGAATACATAATGTATAGATGTGCGAAATATGGAAATGTGCGGATGTGCGAATTCTTAGGTGCAGATTTGTTGACTTTTTGGAAATCGCGCACCGTGCAGAAGGGAGGACGCGAATTCTCGCGAATAATACACGAATTACGCGAATGAATACAGAATACATAATGTATAGATGTCCGAAATATGCAAATGTGCAAAATGTGGGAATGTGCGGATGTGCGGATTCTTGTGTCGGATATTTGACCAGTTAGACTCTCCTTATCATGCGACTGCCTTAAGTCCTGAAAGGACGAAATATAATAGCGATGGGCGCCAGCCCATCGTAACGTGAAACTCCTGTACTACAGCCCTGGAGGGGCGTGATAAATTTTGCAATCTTAATATATTCAACGCCGAGCAGTCAAATTATTCTCGAGCTACCTGTTGATTTCTTATCGGTTAATAACTGTGCTCACCCACTCCGGCTACATCGCGATAATCGGTTAGAGTGAAAAGATGGTATGAAAAACAGTAAAAACACATGTTCTCCGAACTGGTGGTTTGAACTATCTTGTTCGTGGATATAATCGACTCGCTTTGTGCAAAGATTCGTTTCATATTTATTTTGACGTATCCCTGCATCTGCATCGAGGTGCTCGTGCGTTCATTAAATCCACTTTGAATAGCGATACTATATATTACGACCTTGCATTCCCGCCCTTAAGAGTGAAAGCAGTCACTAAACACTTTACCATTCAATCATTCTCAAATGCGTTTGATCACTTTTTTACGTCAAGCAGTTTTAATCTTCAGTCTTTTGCTCTTCGGTTTTGTTTTGGTTCAATGTGGTAATCATAGCGACGTCCCGGTGAACCCAGTTGATTCTACATTAAGTGTCGGTGAGCAAGACACACTCGCCGTATTAGAGAAGGCCGCAGCGCCGGTCCCCAAACTTAACTATATGCGATTGTACCAGGGGATGTTTAAGGACACCTTTAATAAAAAAGTGCCTTCTACAAATCGGGCGGATGTCTCCAAAACATTTGATGCGTTAATAGATTCCGGCGAGGATTTGGTGATTTATTTTCATGGTGGAATGATTCCATTAAAAAAAGCGTACCGGTTTCCCAATAAGTCAAGGCTTCATAAGCTTTTCTCAAGCGCAGGTAAGTATCCTTATTATATTCTCTATGGGGCCGATCCAAAAGAATTGTGGGCGAACAGGCCTACGGTGCTTGCGGGCGATGATGTTCGCGATAACAACGAAGAAGTTTATGAAGAAGATGAAATAAGTGAACTCGATAAGGCACTAGACAGCAGCTATCGAGATAACAGTTATGTCTACTTGCAGCTAAGACTTAATAGGTATTTTAATACGAATAGTCAGTTTCACTCAATGTCGGGTCAGCCAATACAGGACACAACCAACCTTTTGGAGCAACTTAAATCAGAAGTGCGGCAGCAAAAAGCAACCTATAACAGGCTTACGAATAAGGCAAAGCCGATTATCCCTGCCGGCGATTTCACAAAAAGCCTGTTGAAGGATAGTGTCTTGAAGCAATTAGCAAAATTGGATATTCAGAAAACACCATTCCTTTATGATAAGCAGGCAATTGATAATCCTGTCTCAGCTCTTTATGACATCGACAAAATCGTTGTGTCAATAGAGGAACGTGAAAAAGCTGGAAGAGATCATGGAGAAGCAATGACTTGTACGGAAGAAGCAATTGCTCACTCTTCTAAGCCAATTCTAGTCTACATCAAAAAACTGCTTCGCCATGGATGGGATATGCAGAAATTTGATGTATTGGAGCCTTTCAAATCCGACCCCCTTAAATACGGGGGGCGCGCATTGTTGGACGAGCTCGTGTTGTTTCAGGATAGCATGAAGAAAGTGAACAAGGTGAGGAAAATCTATCTCGTCGGTTCCAGCACAGGGGCAATCATGATATGCAATATGCTTATCGCATCAGCAGAAGAAAAGTACAGCTCTTTAAAATACAACGTAATCTTTACAGTGCCTTCGTGTACGATGTCCTTATTTGCTCAGTCAATTAATATGAATGGTAATAATATTGAGTCTGTCAATATGTTTTCATTAAGTGATTCTACAGATAAAGTTTCCGCTGCATGGTTTATACAGGATCTCTATCCTGGAAGTATATTGTTTATGGTATCCAGTATTTGCGAATCAAAAGATAATAAGTACCATGACATGCCGCTTGTTGGACTGCAACGTTTTTATTCAGCCGATTTTTCCAAATCGGTCGTGTCGGATGAGGAGAGGAAGGCCATCGCAACAGTGATGAGAAAATTTGAGACAACTTCTCCTCAAAGCTATCAGATCGACTGGTCGTTTGAAAAATCTTTGAATAAGGAATTGGTAAATAAAGGCTCCAATCATAAAAGAGTAATCTTGAACAAAGATGTTCAGAAAAGTATCAAATATTTAATCACACATTAATCTTCCTTCAATGGAGACTATCAAAGATATTCACGCGCACCTGTTCAACCTGAAGTATCTACCGGTAGCGGGTATTATTCGCCGCTACTCGAGACACAAGATTTCCGTTCGGATTGCAATCGGTATTGAGTGGTTTCTTATTCGGAAGACAGGTGCAAGCTACGCGGAAGATGAAGGGAATGAAATTATTCATCCGAACGAAACTGGTAACCGGCTGGTGCCGATCGACAGTGCTACAATTGCATTGCGCTCGAAAGATATTCTGCTGATGGATCAACGGGAAATGGTTGATCTGTTATTAAGTTACCTGAATGACGAAGATGTATTTGATACCCCGATGGCTGCTGCCTTGGATGAATATCAGCACAAGTCACCGATCGCGGTTAAAGAAAAAATTCGGTTTTTTCCGCGTGCAATTAACGAGCAGTTTACTGCGGTAGAGAAAATCACTATTCGCGGACTTTTCAAAGGACTGATTGAATGGGCTATGGAGATTCTCGATAAAATTATTGGAGGAGTGGAAAAAGGTGTAAACCACTTGCGATGGTTTTTAGTGATGATGAAAAGCGAAAAGCAGATTTTAAGTCAACTGCAGAAGGACAATAATGGCGTTGATATTTTCATACATCACATGATGGATGTAGATCATTTCTTTACTGATTTAGAGACTGGGCGATTTTATAATTCCTATTATTCGTTTCCCGCACAGGTAAGGCGCATGCATTTGTTGCAGCACGATAATCCAAACGAGGTTATTGGATTCGTAGCATTTAATCCAGCTCGAAATAACTCCCTCGAGATTGTACGACATGCAGTTGCTAATGGATTTAAAGGAGTCAAATTTTACCCGCCAATGGGCTATAAGTGTTACGGCGACGAAAAATACAATTTTCCTATATCTCAATTGATGAAATATTGTACTGACAATGATGTACCGCTATTCACACATTGTAACAATAGCGGGTTTGAAGCTGTACCTGGTGAATCAGGTTTCAATTCTAACCCTGTTTTTTGGGAACAATTATTACAACAGAGCGGCAATGATTCATTGCGCCTTTGCCTCGGTCATGGGGGTGGGGGAGAAGGTTGGTTTGCTGAACACAGAAGTACTGATCATTTGGAGGCTTCTTCGATATTGGCCACCGATATTTTCGATGATTCTGCCGCACAACTGGATTGGAACAAGTCATATGCTGCAATGGTTTTCAAGTTATGTGTTTTGTATAAAAACGTGTATTGCGACTTCTCCTATCTTGATGAAATGATTCGGAGTAACGGAACGGTTGACACGCCAAAGCAGGAAAATTTTATTAATAGGTTAGCAATGCTACTAGATAAGCATCCCGAGTTTGCGTATAAGATCATTTACGGTAGCGACTGGCACATGTTGTACAGGGAAAATAAACAAAAAGTTTTTTATCCAATCTATCAGAAAATGTTCGCTGATACACGAATTGCGCCCACGGCAGGACATTTTTTCCAAACCAATATTAAGTCGTACGCGAAATTGTAAGGCGCGGCATTGCTGATGTCTGTGACACGAAATGAACATGAGTCTTCCTGGGTAACTAATTCGTCCAAATAAATACCATTAAATTGCACGCTCAAGTCAAGCCGCCAAAATCTACGACATGTCAAACTTCCTTCGTTCTTTTTCAATTGTACTCGCATTGCTTGTTGCCGGATCTGTTTCTGCACAATCCGACACATTGGTATTAAGAGATCTCGCATTAGATAAAACTGCAGCTGCAGGTTTCGAGGAAATTTTTATTCCTTCCCACGGATCTCAACTTGCCGGCTTGATTTATAAAGCCAACGGTAGTGGTAAACATCCAACCCTAATATTGTTACACGGTTATCCTGGTAACGAACGTAATCTTGACCTCGCCCAGGTTGTAAGGTCGCGTGGATGGAACGTGATTTATTTTAACTATCGCGGCGCATGGGGAAGCGAAGGAAAATACAGTTTCAAAAACTGTGTAGAGGATGTTGTAAACGTAGTTGCATATTGTAATAAAAACCAGCAACGTTTAAAAATTGACACAAGCAATATTGTCTTGTTCGGTCATAGTCTCGGCGCCTGGGTGTGTCTAAAAGTGTTGCCAATGTTGCCACAAATAAAAAAGGGGTTTGCTATGTCTACCGCCGATTTGTACGGTGCCTTTAAAAACATTAGCGATGAAAAGACAGCTATCAAAATGGCGGCTAGTCCGCAGGCATTAGGAAAATACTTTGTGTTAGATGCGTCAACCGAAGAGTTGTTTGCGCCGCTCATCCGCGATCGGGATTATTTTAATTTGGTTGCCGATAAGCAAGGCTTGTCTGCCAAGCAGCTAATTATGATAGACGAACACTCAACCAACAAAGCACTTGCGGCGACAATTCAACAGTCGAACAAATCTTTTTTCGAATACGAGGTTTGGGAAACGGATCATTCATTCACAAACAAAAGGGTATCGCTCATAAAAAAAGTGATTACTTTCCTTGAACGATAGGGTGTTCAATTGCAAATTGCCTGTCATACTTTTTCTAAAACGTAGGGGGAGGGGCATTCAAATCTGAATCCAGGAAATCTTTTATCATTGGGATAAGCCAATCCGTTCGTTGCATCATACCGATATGTGTAGTGCCCGGTAGAATGGCTAACCGCGATGATGGTAGCCCGTGTATATCGCCCATTTTTCCTCCCCCTTTCGCGCGAAAAAGTTCCAGCGCATGTTCGTAGCGCACCCCATCTGCATCACCCAGTGCAAATAATATTGGGACACCGATGTTTTTTACATCTTTCGTCCAATCATACGGTTTTAGATCTATACTCATAACCTTCTTCACAAATGCATCGAAATGTGCTGGATCATTGCCGAGGCTATCATATTGTTTTCGTATCGGTGAATCGTTAAACATTTCCCCTGTAATAGTTCCAAAACTTGCTTCTACATCGGGCCACCATCCATCATGGGCATAGGTGCCCGACAATATAACGAGCCTGCGTACCTGCTGAGGGTGTCGCACAGCAAACTGAAATGCAACTCCGCCACCCATGCTATAGCCGACGATGTCCGCACTGTCGATCTTGAGGTGGTTGAGCAATCCGGATACATCATCGGCCATTCCTTCATAGCTGAATTCACGTGGTATATCTCTTGTGCGGCCATGACCCTGCAACTCCATCACAATCACTTTTCGGTCTTTGGCTATCAGTGGTATAATGTGCGACCAATTCAAAGGGATACTCATAAACGAACCGTGAAGCAAAACGATCGGTTTGCCACTGCCATACACTTCGTAATACATCTTCAACCCATTTACGTCAGCATAACCGCTGTCAGTCGTCTTTACGTTTTCAGTCATGCTTTTCGTTTTTGGTAAAATAGTATCATCATGTTTCGCATGTTCCTGGCAGGACAATAGTGCGGCTATCATTATGATTGTCGGAATTCTAACTTTATACCAGCTGTTCATGAGTTGTATTTTGTTAGATTCAAATTTCGGAACTGAACCGGTATTCTTTCCATGGCGTATGCGACAACGAATGGTACTAAATGCGACTATCGGGGAGTGTTTTTCCATTCTCTAAGTCTATTTAACATACGATTCGCTCAGATATTCCAGAATATCGCCGGGTTGACAATTTAGTGCATCGCAAATTGCCTCAAGTGTGCTGAAGCGTATTGCCTTTGCCTTGCCGGTTTTTAAGATCGAAAGATTCGACAGCGTTAAACCAACTTTATCGGAAAGTTCATTGAGCGACATTTTCCGTTTCGCCATCATTACGTCAAGATTTACTATAATGGGCATCGTTATACAGTTAAGTCGTTTTCTGATTGAATTTCCATCCCGCGTTTAAAGATCAAAGCAATTACGTATAGTATAACGGCCATGAATATCCATACATCGGCTCCGCCTAAATGTAGGTCCTGGACATCAGGTATTTCCACTCCCTTCTTTTCTAACCATTTTGCATAGCGGGTTCCACCGGAGGAAAAACAGCCAACCAGCAACGACAAATAAGATAGGTTGAAAGTAAGATGGCGTAATTCGGGACTAAACGGTTGGGATAAATCAATCTTCTTGTTGTGCAGCATTTTTATGAGCTGGTAAAAAATGATTGCTTTAGTCACTGCGACGATGGCCATTGATAAGACCAACGCAAAAAAATGACCGCGATCGTATTTCAATAGCCCCGACAAATCTACCTCGTGATAAAGGATTTTTACTACAGCGGGTTTTGCAATTGCAAAAAACGCATTCACCAGAAAGGCACCAGCGTCAATACATAGCCCGACAAATATTATCCATGTGAGGATTAGCAAGAGTAGTAGCACGGTCCTGGTGCTGATATTTAGTATCATATTTCTGAGTTGAAATGCAATACTAATAAATATTTATTGATAATCAATAAATATATTTTGAATATTACTCAATTGGCTGGCATTCAGCGACAGGCCTTTGAGGTTAGGAATGCATCCCGATCAATTTTTTTGGGAGTATCCAACATTCAAAAATGTGTACCAATTACCGCTCCAACAGAACTGGGGGACGCCCCTTTCTGCTCACTGCGAGTATGGAAAATCGTCCCGGTTTCATCTATCAGTGACACGTGTCTGTGAGAGCTTCATTTACCAAAACTTAATACAATGTCACACCGGTTTGCCTTTATACTACTATTGCATTGCATTGTTAATGACGCGGTTTCGCAACGCAAGCCACTCCCTGTTATCGATATGCATCTTCATGCGTTGCAGTTGAAAAAGAGTATGACTGCGCCGATCAAGATTGGGGCTCCATTCCGCGATCTTGGACTTCATGATCCAAAAGATAATTACTCCGATGAATTCGATGCGGCCTTACTGACGAGTAAATGGGCAGATCATTATCTTGTATCGCCCACCACAAATGATTCATTGAGGCTTTTGACTTTCGCAGCATTAGACAAGCACAATGTTTATGGCGTTACCAGTGGAGATATCGAGACGGTACGACAATGGAAAAAAGAAGCTGGTTCCAGGATAATACCCGCAATTTATTGGGATTTCAATAGTGCAAAAAAAGAAAAGCTAACAATCGACTCGTTGGAAAAGCTGTTTACCTCGGGAGAATTTAAAGTGTTTGGAGAAGTGACGATTCAATACGAAGGATATTCGGCAAGTGACAGTGCATTCGATTCTTATCTTGCCTTGGCCGAGCGCTTAGATATTCCCGTTGGAATCCATATTGGTTGTGGCTCCCCAGGCGCACCCTACAAAGGATCGCCTGGATATCGGGCAAGGTTACACAGTCCACTTGTACTGGAAGAGGCGCTGTTGCGACATCCGAAATTGCGGATCTATGCAATGCATGCAGGATGGCCGATGCTGGATGATATGTTGGCCACACTTTACACTCATCCACAATTGTATGTTGATATCGCTGCAATTTGTTTTATGATCCCTCAAAAAGAATTTTATTTCTACCTGGAGCGCCTTGTTAACGCAGGGTTCGGGAAACGTATCATGTTTGGTTCTGATAATATGATATGGCCCGGAGCGATCGATGCTGGAATAAAAGCAATTAATAAGGCAGCATTTTTGACGCAGGATCAAAAAAGAGATATCTTATTTAATAATGCCGCGCGTTTTTTGAGACTCTCGGAAGAAACAATCAGAAAAATGCATTAAGCAGTCTCAAGCTATTTAGATCCGCAAACCCAATTGTATTTTAGCCGCTCAATTTTCGTGTTCCGACAGATCGAGTGTATCCAGCATCTTTAAATCCTTGCGTTTCGCTTTCAATATTGTATCGTCATATCCGGCAATCGGTCTACGCGTACGGCTAGGTTTTCCGGTGAGGTGAAACTCAAAGAAATATTTTCTCGGCTTTCCATTTCTATTTAAAATATATCTCCTGTAAACTTCGGCAAATAATTTCCCGACACCGCATGCTTCTGCCTGC
>JACMLR010000163.1 GCA_014379515.1 Chitinophagaceae bacterium | reverse complement strand
GTACAGAAGGTCGATCTGGCAAAGCCGGAAGCGAAACCGCAAAGCAAAATGAAGCTGGTCAAGCTGGCTCAACTCGCGGCAGCAGTGCAGGGCAGAGCAATAGCGGTGGTGATATGCAGTCCATGAGCAGCGCACCAGGTAACGGTTCTTTTGCTAACACCAGGTCAGCAGAAAGCGAAGGCGATCAGGGTGCATCATCTGAGAAGACCGATAAAAAGAATGAGAACAATGATTCTTCAAAATCAAAGTCTAAAAAATAGTTCAGTATATCAAACAGCTCCTGCACCGCAGGAGTTGTTTGATTTCATCATTATCCACTTTTAAATTTTACACTATGTTACGTTGGACAATCATTTTTCTGGTAATAGCAATCATTGCGGCGATTTTTGGATTTGGTGGTATCGCGGGTACTGCTGCAGGCATTGCTAAAATTTTCTTTTACATCTTCATCGTTCTTTTCGTGCTTTCTTTTTTCTTCGGAAGAAAGAGCAGTGGTGTTTAGGAAAACAATTTATTTTACAAAAGTGTGACATTGTCACACTTTTTTTTTGCTCTCTTTTAAACAAGAAATTTATAGGAGAAGTGCTCACGTTTACGCTCATTAGTTTTACCTAATAAAATTGTTCTTTATATTGATCGGCTTCTCCAGCCGCTCATCAATAAAGGAGTTTTCTCATTTCATTTCAGCAGCGATTTTACTCTTTTGACGGTCTTATCAATCGAATAATGCAAATAAATTTTTTTGATTGAATTGCTGAGTTAAATTTGTTTTGTTATTCACCCCCTAAGTGAGCCATACGTAGCAAAGAAGCAATCAGTGTTTGACTGACATGAGAAACGATTTCAAGTCAACCAACTTAAAACTTGCGTATGAGAATTTATTGTTTATTACTACCCAATCGGGCCAATCTATGTCCGGAACCTCCAACTATTATTGTCGCTGATCAATGTGATCATTCACCTCCATTCCAGAAATTCTACAAGATTTTTATAGCCGGCTTTTAAAAAGAGTTGGCAATTGCGTGCGCAGAAACTAACTCGACGACACCTTTTTATTTATTGACCACTTCAATCAAAACTCAAGTATGAAAAAAACGAGACGCCTCTCAATGCACAGGTACCTGATGGTATTTCTTGTGCTGCTGACATCTTTCCAGGCATCCGCCCAGGAGCGTACTGTTACCGGTAAGGTGACAGACGGCGCTGACAAGCAGCCGCTTCCTGGTGTGACCGTTCAAGTGAAAGGAACAACGACAACTACCACAACCGATGCAACCGGTAATTTTAGCATTACCGTCCCATCACCACAGGCGGTACTGGTATTCACGTTCACCGGAATGGAAGCACTGGAGCGCGCTGTTGGATCGAGTGAATCACTCGCCATTGAACTTCTAAGCGCCGGATCACTCGGTGAAGTAGTTGTTGTTGGTTATGGTACTTCACGCAAATCCGACCTTACCGGCGCAGTCGGTAATGTAAGAGCTCAACAATTACAGGAACGCCCTGCTGCTTCGGTGAACCAGGCATTGGCTGGTAGAATTCCGGGTGTACAGGTTAATACGAACTCAGGTCGCCCGGGTGGCCAGACAAACGTCCGTATTCGTGGTTTCAGTTCAATCAACTCAACATTGAATCCGCTTTATGTTGTGGATGGTGTTCAATTGCCGATGGGTTCGCAAACACAATTCAGCAACTCGATTGACTTCATCAATCCAAATGACATCGCATCTGTAGACGTATTGAAAGATGCATCTGCAACTGCTATTTATGGCGCTCGTGGTGCGAACGGTGTTATTATCATTACTACAAAACGTGGTAACAGCGGTGTTGGAAGAGTAACGTACGATGCCGACTTCAGCATGAATACAATCGGACCAAAGCGTGTGGAAATGTTGAACGCACAGGAATATGTAGATGTTGAAAATAAAGCTTACGATAATATCAAAGTGTACGATCCGGTTGGCTGGGCAAATGGTAACTATAATACTGCTATCGATCCCCGCGTGAAAAGACAGAGCTTGCCATTGTTGTTTGATGCAAGCGGAAAGCCACTTTATAATACAGATTGGCTTAAAGAATCAACACAACGAAAATTATCTCAAAACCACCAGGTTGGATTTTCAGGTGGTAATGCGGATAATAACTACGGAATATTTCTTGGCTATCGCGATGATCAGGGTTTGTTGCTCAACTCATACTTAAAGCGCTTTTCAGGAAGATTTGCTCTTGATTCTAAAATCAAGGAATGGTTGAAAGTAGGAGGTAGTCTCGGTTATTATAACCAGGAAGAAAATTTGGTTGACCAGGGAACTGGTGGACTAAACTCTGTTCGTATGATTACCGAAGCATTTCCATTCCTTCCACTCAAATATCCTGATGGAACATGGGGTGATAATAATAGCTACCCAGGCGCAGAAGGTGGAGCAAATCCTGTTCACATTCTTACTGATCGCAAGTTCATTTTAAACACACAAACGCTTCTCGGTAACACATACGTCAACATCAACCTCTCAAAGAATCTTGAATTCAGAAGTGTTGCCGGTGTGAACATCGTTACCCGCGGTGCTAACCAGTATAGCGGTCGTACACTCGATCAGATTTCAAGAGATCAGCGCGGTACTGCGTCTGTCGCAAATGGCCGTGAGTCTTTCTGGTCGTCCGAGAATTATTTCACTTACAATAAACAGTTTAACGACGACCATACGTTGAACGCCACACTCGGTTTTTCGTGGCAGGAAACAAGAATTTTCAACATTTCTGCAAGTGCGCAAAACTTTTCATCTGACGCATTACAATTCAACAATATCGGTGTGGGTGCTCAGCAAAATCCAGGTGGATCAGGTGCAGCACGCTTCAGCCTGAACTCTTATTTTGCGAGAGCGAATTATACATTCCGTGGTAAATATTTGTTCACCTTAACAGGAAGAGCAGACGCAAGCTCCAAGTTTGGAGAAAACAATCAATATGGTTTCTTCCCGTCTGCAGCTGTTGCATGGAGAGCATCTGATGAAGATTTTCTTGCCAACAGTGATGTTATCTCAAATCTGAAAGTGAGAGCGAGTTATGGCCAAACTGGTAACTCGGAAATTGCTACCTACTCAAAACTTACAAGACTTGGTAACTATACTGCGGTTCTTGATAATATAAGAACTGCAGGTGTTGGTACTGGTTCGCTTGGTAATGATGATTTGAAATGGGAGAAAACAGCGACGACTGATTTCGGCGTTGAAATTGGTTTCCTCAATAACCGACTCAATATCGAGGCTGATGTTTACTATCGCAAAACAACGGACATGTTATTGTCTGCACCATTGCCGGTTACAAGTGGTCGTGGTAGCGTAACGCGAAACGTCGGAAGCCTTGAGAATAAAGGACTGGAAATTGGTATCAATGCAGAGATCATCCGTGGTACTGACTTCAGCTGGACAAGTACATTCAACGTTTCATTAAACAGGAATAAAGTATTGTCACTTGCAACACCTGCTGATATCTTCGGTGTTGGGGGTCCTAGCTTTACCAATCAAACAAATATTATTCGTGTAGGCGAACCAGTTGGTTCTTTCTGGGGTCTT
>JACMLR010000162.1 GCA_014379515.1 Chitinophagaceae bacterium | reverse complement strand
CGTAATCTTTCAGCCCAGGCTGTAAGGCCTGGGTAAGGAATTATAAAAATTCATACAGCCCTGCAGGGGCGCAATATTTTTTACTTGGAATGGGAATGTAGATGGGATATAGGAGACAGAACAATACAGAGACGTGTTGCGAACAATTACCTATCCCTCAACTCATCGAATAGACACCAGTAAATTTTCATTCTCGTTCGGTAGCCACGAAGTGGCTTAGTCTATCAGCCCAGGGTAAAGCCCTGGGTAAAGGGATAAATAATGAACCACAGCCCTGAAGGGGTGCAGGATTTTTGCATAGGATACAGTGGAGCTTGCAGCGTGAATATGAATCCGAGATGCCTAGCTTAATCAATCCCGCATCCATTCTATATCCTACATTCGACATTCTATTTCCCAGCCCCCCCAAAAGTGTTATCCAACAAACAAACCGATCATTTAGCTTTACCGAATGACGAACGTTGTTATATATGAAGATAATATCCGGTTGCAGCAGTCTCTTGAACTGTTGTTGAGCGGGAGCACCGAATTGCGCGTAACCGGCACCTTCGCTAATTGCGACAACGTAATCGTCAATATGGAAACCTGCGACGCTCACCTGGTAGTAATGGATATCGATATGCCCGGGGTAAATGGAATCGATGGCGTAAAAAAAATCAAATCATCGTATCCTGAGATTAAAGTGATAATGCACACCGTTTTTGATGATGACAACCGAATCTTCGAATGTCTTTGTGCCGGTGCTGATGGCTATTTACTGAAGAACACCTCGCCAATAAAATTTATTGAAGCGCTTGACGATTTGATCCATGGTGGCGCGCCGATGAGTCCTTTCGTCGCACAGAAAGTTTTTCAATTCTTTCGCCAGAAACAAATGCCCGATAACGACTTCAACCTCACCGTGCGGGAAAAGGCAGTACTGGAGTTATTGGTCAAAGGCAATTCTTATAAGATGATCGCCAGCGTTTGTACAATTAGTATCGATACGGTAAAACGACATCTTCAAAACATCTATCACAAACTTCATGTAAGCTGCGGCACCGAGGCCGTGGCTAAAGCCTTGCGCCATAAAATAATCCGGTTCGAAGATTGAACCGCCCAAATGTGTTATTGCCTGGTGCGTTGATATAGACCAAATTTGGTCACTAAACCAGTCACCATGCAACGCACGCTTTTTATTATCATGTTCTGCTTTTCTGCAATGATCGGCACTTCGCAAGGAGTCGGTATCGGGACGCTTGTGCCCCAGGCTACATTAGATATTCGATCAGCCGCAACTAATATCTTTCCGTCAATATCGATCAAAGATTCCAGCAATAAAGGACTGGGAATCGTTCATTTTAGCAATATAGATTTCCCGGGTAAGTTTATAGAATTTTCGGGCTATAAAGGTCAGCCTTCAAGTGCTGAGACCTATTTACATATTAAGTCGGACAGTGCACTTATCGCGACGTTTGCGGGTAATGGCTTTGTTGGAATCAATAATGGCGAACCAAAAGAAAGATTGGATGTGAACGGGAACATGAATTTGAGCGGTACGATTACGGCGAATGGAGTTGATGGATTGCCAAACCAGGTGTTGATGAAAGATATCAATGGAACGCTTGCATGGGGCAATCCAAACGGTCCGTCAACGGATCAAAACAATAATGTAGCGATTTTCTTTGCGACTACATCCGGCGCAGTACAAAATTGGCCGGTACCCGCAGGTGTTACTCGAATTACAATTGAGTTATGGGGAGCAGGTGGTTCAGGCGGTACGCATAGCGGAGGAGGAGGTGGTGGTTATGCGCGAGGTAATTTTGATGTTGATCCTGGTAAATCAATTGACATGACGATTGGCCTTGGAGGTGTTGTAGGTGGTGCACAAGTAAACGGGCAGCAAACTTCCGCAACGATTAATTCCAATACTATTATTGCTTTCGGAGGTTTGAAAGCAAGCGAAAGTTTTGAAGATGGTTATCCAATTCCTGCAGGCGGTTTTTACACAGTAACCGGTTCCCTGTTTCGGAATTATACGGGAGTTCCAGGCGAGAGTGGTACAGCAACGACAGAAATGCCCGCACAATACTCTGCAACGGAATTCAGGCTCATCAAAAAAATCGGCAATGGTGGCGACGCTGGCAACAGCAATAATACAGGCGGCCGCGGCGGTCAAACAATTTCGTTACTTCCGGGTGGATTATTCGATGCTACCAGGTACGCACCAGCGCAGATTCCGGGCGGTGGTGGTGCTGCACAATCAAACGCACCAGGCGCTGCCGGTCTGATTGTGATCCATTATTAAAAAACTTTCCCACTTTATTTCTTCACGATTAACTCAGTCTAATGAAAAAAGCTTTTGTTGTCATCACCATGATCTTGATGTTCTCATTCGCTGCATCAACTCAGATAGTAAAGGATAAGGTGAAAACTAAAACCAACCAGCGCGTAGACAGCAAAGTGGATCGGACGATTGACAAGGGTCTTGATAAAGTTGAAGAGGGAATTAATAACATCTTTAAGAAGAAAGATAAATCTGCAACTAAGACTGCGGATACGATACCAGTTAAACCAAATGAGACAAATCTCCCTTCAGGTACAAAGAATACCGAAGTCCGACCTGGCTTCTCTGATTTCGTTCCGGGACAGTCGGTGATTTTTGAAGATCGATTTGAAAAAGATGCGTTGTCCGATTTCCCTGCACTGTGGAACACAAATGGAAGCGGAATGATAGTTAAGATTGAAGGCAAAGAAGATAATTGGCTGAACATTGCACACGGCTCTGTAGTTAATCCTGTTCTCGAAAAGCCATTGCCCGAAAATTGCACAATTGAATTCGATCTGTTCTTGCAGGCGATAGGCGAACAGCGCACACCCATGATTCAATTTGGACTAACACCTGTAAAAGATATTTTGAAAGAAGATCTTTATTACAAGGACAAATTTTATGTTTCTATTGGAAGATATGAAGAAAAGGACGGCCGCATCCTTGAGTACGGAATGAGAAATCCGATCGGAAATAAAAATGAGTTTAATTTGCCAGCTTACGTTAACAAAATACTGCACGTAAGTATTGCAATCAACAAAACAAGGATCAGGGTTTATTTTGATCAAACCAAGTTGATCGATCTTCCGCGGGCACTGACGCCAGAAATGCGAAATAATTTTTATCTCGCTAACATTTCTTCTGTGCCGGCATCGGAACTTGGAGCAATCGTCGGTAACCTTCGAATTGCCTCCGCTGATCTTGATGCGCGCAGTTTACTCATTAAACAATTAATGGAAGAAGGTAAGGCAGTTACGAACGATATTCTCTTTGATGTTAACAGCGATGTAATCAAACCATCGTCGTACGGAGTAATTGCACAAATTGGCGAGGCAATGAAATCTCATAACTCCCTCAAGATTAAAATAACGGGACACACGGACAGTGATGGAAAGTCGGCCGACAATCTTGTGTTGTCGCAAAAGCGATCAGAAAGCGTAAAAAAATATCTGGTAGCAAAGTTTAATATCAGTGATGATCGAATTCAAACAGACGGCAAGGGAGCGTCGGTACCAGTAGTGTCGAACAGTAACGAAGCAGGTAAAGCAAAAAACCGCCGGGTTGAATTTGTAAAGCTTTAGAAAATTACAACGCTAATTACTTTCGCCAGTATATCAGTACTTAAAATATTCTTTCATTTTATTGATAAAATATTCTTTCCGTCGTCGGCTCACTTCTACTTCAACGTTGTTGGTCAACAGTACTGTGCCCCCTTCACCGCGTAGATATTCCTTTATATGAGCCATATTAATGAGAAAAGATTTATGGGTTCGCAACAAACCGGCGTCCTCCAATAACTCTTCGTACTCCTGGATTGGCTTAGAGGCACAGATCGTGCTGCGATCAAGCAGATGAAAATTAGTATAGTTACTGGCTGCTTCGCAAAAAACGATATCGCGAATGTTGATCACCTGGAATCCTTTTAGAGATGGAATACACAGCTTCATCTCAGGCATCATTCGATTTTGTTGCGTATTGAAAACAAGTGTTTCAAGATTTCGGTTGTTGGATTTATCTGCCAGTCGTTGCCCCGCACGGAGAACGGCTGCCTTCAGCAAGTCGCTGTCTACTGGTTTCAGCAAATAATCCACCGCACTGAAGTGAAATGCCTGAAGTGCAAACTGGTTGTGTGCAGTCACAAAAATTATTTCGAAATCAATTACCGGTATTTCTTTCAAAATTTCAAACCCATTTTTATCGGGCATCGCAATGTCGAGAAACACAAGATCCGGTTTCAGACTTGAAATTCTACTACTGACAATTGAAGGATCATTGAATGAAGCAATGATTGATACTTGCGGACAATGCAGTTCGATGAGTTTTTGTAACGCATTAATTCCGCGTTGTTCGTCATCAACGAGAATAGCATTGATTGAGTTAATTGTCATATCTCCTTTGGTTTGAGTGGGAGGCGCAGAACAGCAATTGTTCCCTTTTGTTGTGTTAGCATACGATCCTCGATAATCAACGTGCTCTGCAATTGATATTTTTCGTTCAATAGCCGAATCCTTTGTTGAATATTTGAAATACCTATAGATTGATGAATGCCTTTTCCGTTTTTATCATTTTGGCCTGACTTGAATCCAACGCCGTTGTCAGTAACGATACAAAGCAGTTGTTGCCCCTCAGGTTTAAATTCCATCCGGATTTCCAGGGTCTTGTCTTTTATCATACTATGCCAGATGGCGTTCTCAAGCAGCGGTTGTATCAGCATGGGTGGCAGATAGGTTTCGTTTGCATTGAGGGTGCTATCTGTTTCAACAATAAATTGAAAATCATTCCGGCGAATTTTTTCCAGTTCTATATATCGCCGCAGGTACTCAATTGTATCTGACAGGCTAATCCATTCTTTCGTTGAGTGATCCAGTGTTGTCCGAATCAGGTGCGCAAATTTGCTGAGGTAGTGAGAAGCCTGCGTGTTTTCGTTGAGAAGAATCATTTCGTTGATACTGTTGAGACAATTAAAAACAAAATGTGGATTCATCTGGGCGTGCAGTGCCTTCATCTCGGTTTGTGCAATCTGCATATCAAGATTTGCCTTTTGCCTTATCTGGCGAACACGGCGCAAATAAATGGCAATTAAAATTGTAAAAATTGCAGCGCTTAGTAAAAGAATGAACCATGTTTGTTTCCAGTACGGCGGTTTGATTACAATGGTCAATTCTTTGATGATGTCTGGCCAGCGCTTGTTGATGGCTGACAATTTTATTTGGAGGCGATATGTACCATGGGAAAGATCGTTTAAGTAAATCGTACTTTGGCGGGATACATTTATCCAGTGTGATTTATGATCTTTCAGGAGTCGATATGAAAAGGAATGGTTTTCAGGGTCGATAAAATTCACGGCGTTAAAGCAAATCCCAAGATCGTTTTGCTTATGGTTGAGTGTGATATTCCCTGATGGATGATGGTAGACGGTATCGTGATAAACATGTAGCATGTTAATATTAAGCGATTGCGGTAGTGGTGATTGCTTCACGAAATCGTATGGCAGCGCTACAAGTGAGTTGTCATAGCTAAAGAGGTATTCTTTCCTGGTTCGGTTATAGCATTGCCCCATATACCGAAGATTGACAGATTCCGGTATTCCATCCCGCTCGGTGAATACCAGTGTCCGACCGGTTGCCTTCTCTATCCATCCCATTCCTTTATGGGTATGCATGAAAATGTGATCCCGATCGGGACAGGGATAGGCAACGCCAATATTGAATGGAAGTCCGTTAGCCGTGGTAAATAATCGATTCTTACCCGTTTTCGGATTCCATTTCAGTAGTCCGACAGCGGTGGTGATCCAGAAATTGTGTTCCTCATCGGTATCGATAATTTTATAATCGACGTAATTTGTCGCCAGCATTGGAAGTTTCTGAATCAAACTATCCACTCTTCGCTCTTGCCGATTCCATCTGCAAATTCCATCTCCACTAAACCACATATTACCATCTTCATCTTCGCGGATGCTGAAACAGGCCGCTATTCGCATTCGCGCCCCTGCTTGCTTTGGAGTTATCGCTTCAAACTTTTTTGTAACAGGATCAAAAAAGGAGACATGGTTTTCCGCGTTGATATTCCTGAACCATTGAACGTTCCGACTGTCAGTTGTTTCATAAACAAAAGAAAATTCATTCAGCCAATCTGGTATGATGGTTGACGGTATTTTCCCGAACGCGAGTGTTCTGGGATTGAACGCGATAATGCCTTTTGCTGTGCACAGCCATAAACCGTCGTTTTCGATGGGTGATTTTATAATTGAGTAAATATTATTGCACGTATCATTTATTCCGGATAAATCGAATTTGTGTTTTAGCTGCTTTGTTATTGGATCGAGCAAAATCAATCCTGCAAATGATCGACTTCCAACATAGATATAATTACTATCAACGTGAAGTGTCGAGATGACTAAAGGCCGCTGCGAGTTCGAAAATGACTGGAGATCGGTTACATAGTTTTGAATATTTTTTGATCGTGAACGCATCAGCCCTTTATCGGTACCTACCCAGAGAATTTTATTGCTGTCTCGAAAAACAGCAGTTACGAAATGATCGGGAAAACGACGTTGGCCATCAATGCTGATTACACCCCGGTCACGATTGTAATGAAAAACGAAAAAGCCACGTGTACTAAGAGATAGGATGAATGTTGAATCGTCAAGAAAAGACAAATCACTTTGCCAGTTTATTTCTTTTTTTACCGAGAAGGGCAGGGGCAATGAAAAAGCCACCGTTGGCTTTGTATAGTCAGAAATTAACTCGAGTGCATTCGTTTCTGGATTTAATACAATCAATCCCTGCTCACGATTGCGATCCGCGAAGAAGCGCACGCGCGATGTAAACTGTGCGGGAATAAGTATTGGTTTGAGTGCAGGTGAAAGCTGCGCTGATTCCAGCGTGTGGACTTCAGTGGATTGTTTGTTCACGATAAAATACCTGTCAGCGTTCTCCTGTATAACAGCACCATTTTTCATCCGTTGAATGGGTCCGCCGAATTGAAACCAGGATTGCCCCAACTGTTCCTGGGCGACGCCATCTTTTCGGAATTTCAATTTTCCGTCCGAGTCAAAAAGATAAAAGCCAGTTGAGGTTGATGTCGCATACGTTGCGCTATCTATCTTTTCAATATCACGACACTTATTGAATAGTTGCGTATCTCCAAACAGTGGCGATACTATCAATGGTCTAAATGCCATTGTCAGCGAATTAAAAAGGAAACCCCCGTTTCGCGTTGCAATTCCAATTTCATTTTTTCCGAAATATTTCATTTTAGCGACATCGCCGTATTCATCGAGGCAATTGAATTGTTTTAGATTAACCGGGAAAAATTCAAGCCCATCAAATCGATTTAATCCTTGCAATGTTGAAACCCATATGTAGCCCGATTCGTCTTGCGTAACACCGGTAATGTAATTGTGATTCAATCCATCTTTTCTTGTATGAGTAGAAAAGGCGCGTTGATCAAATTGCGCAAAGCTCTGCTGGCCACCGGCAAAAGTTAGTAGCAGTGAAGTTATTAAAATGCGTCTATGCATTAGTGTGAAACGAACGTTCATTTTTGTCGGCATTAGTGCTAAGTTAATCACAATCGTGCTTGTTAGATGCGCTCCGAAACAGCAGTTCATGGCTCCGCGCCATTGTCAATATTATACCCGCCATTCCTGCAATCACCACCACCGCTGTATCAATCTCGCCCTAATAATATTTTTTGGGCGAATAATTTCGCTCTCTCAATGTTATCGTTCTCTGAAACATCAAACCTTTTCTTTATGTTCAAATTGCAGCAATGGTTGCTTCATCGCGAAACAATCTATCATTATTCGGTTCTAACGGTTTCCGCTCTTATACTTTTTTGTTGCCTGGCGCTATCATCAAACGGCGGTTTTTACATTGCTACATTACTTGGGCTTT
>JACMLR010000161.1 GCA_014379515.1 Chitinophagaceae bacterium | reverse complement strand
TTCATGCTCGTCGCCGAGTTTGAAGAATTCTTTTGCATTAACTGGCGTATTAGCCCATGTGATTTCACTCACGTGAACAAGGCCTTCAACACCTGGCATTATTTCGAGGAATGCACCGTAATCTTCAATATTTACAACTTTGCCTTTAACAACGGAACCTTCGCTGATTGTTTCAGGAAGAATATCCCAAGGATGTGGTGTAAGTTGTTTTAAACCGAGACTAATACGTTTCTTTTCATCATCGAAGTCAAGAACAACCACTTTCAGTTTTTGATCCATCTTCAATACTTCAGTTGGATGACTGATACGTCCCCAGCTGATATCGGTGATATACAAAAGACCGTCAAGACCACCAAGATCCATGAACGCACCAAAATCAGTAATGTTTTTGATTGTTCCTTCAAGTACCTGGCCTCTTTCAAGTTTGCTCATGATCTCAGCACGTTGTGCTTCGATATCGCTTTCGATAAGTGCCTTATGGCTTACAACAGCATTCTTAATTGCTTCATTGATTTTCACAACTTTGAATTCCATTGTTTTTCCAACGAACTGATCGTAATCAGTTACAGGCTTAACATCGATCTGTGAACCTGGCAAGAATGTTTCCATACCAAATACATCTACGATCAATCCACCTTTCGTTTTAGAAGTAACAGTACCGGTAATAACTTCACCAGTTTTGTGAACTTCAACGATACGCTCCCATGCACGCGTGATGCGGGCTTGTTTGCGGCTAAGATTCAAATGTCCTTCACGGTCTTCTTTTTCAACTACCATTACTTCAACTTCATCACCGATTTTCAACGTCGGGATGTCGCGGAATTCATTGAAAGAAATCAAACCGTCGCTTTTGAAACCGATATTGATAACAACATCTGTTTTAGTAAGCGCAACGACAAGACCTGTTACAAGCTCGCCGTCAGTTACTGATTTAAATGTTCCTTCATAAACCACATCGTAATTTGCTTTTTCAGCAGCGGTATAAGAAGTCACATTGCGTTTATCGATGCTCCAATCGAAGTCATCGTGAGCTGTTTCCAGCTCTCTCTCAGGTGCAGTTTGTGTCGCTGTAGCCTCCAACGTATCTGCCGTTGAAGTCTCCTGTGCATCAGCGTTTAATTGTTTTTTGAAAAAAATCATGATAAAACCCGAGGGATTTAATTCGGGGCAGCAAAGATAATAAAGTATCGGGTCAGAAGGGGATTGCCCATGAGTTTTTTTTAGAAAACGGCCCAAACATGCTATTGATTTTCAACCGCATAGCTCCTATCAAACATGTGCTGATGGCAGGAACCTGCTTCACCAGCCCGGGCAACGATCAATTTAGCTGGGGCTATGCATTCAAAATCCTATTTCACCCGGGAAAAACCGAGGCTTTTTACCATCCAGTTCGGGAGCGATTTTTTAGGATCTCGCTTCCTGAGATCGAGATACCACCCGATTTTTTTCAGAATTGGTACCCGATGGGTTTCGACGTATTCGATCAATGTACCATCCGGATCTTCGTTGTAGGCAAAATGACCCGCAGCTTCCCCCATATCAAAACTGTTACTACTATCAATAGTGAGTGGAGCTCCGTTTGCATTACAAATAGCTTCATGTGCCTCAAAGCCATTGATATCAAAACAGACATGGATAAACCCAAGATCACCCCAATACCTGTTTGCGTAAATTTTTATTGGACTGCGATCTGTTACCTGTATCAATTCAATTTGCGTTGGCCCAAGTAATTTACTGAATGCCCCTTCCTGTTTGCGACTATGACCGAGAATAACGCGCTTGAAATGATGGTTGCCTCCGGGTAATCCAGCGAGGTCTTCAAATTTGCCTTCACCGGAATATAAGTTGAGATCGTAACCCAATACATTTTTGTAAAAAGGAAGTGAGCGTTCAATTGAAGAAACACCAATCGTAACGCCACATACGGCACCCGTCAATCCAAGATTTGTGGTGAACCAGTAATCGTGTTCAGTGATTTCGAAAATATTATTATATGGGTCGCGCATAAAAAAATGTTCGCGGCCTGATGGAAGTTTGGAAGGAACACTCAACAATTCAACTCCCTGCGATTTGTACTGATCATAAGCGGCAGTAACATTTTTGCATTTAACCTTTACTGCATAAATACCGAGATCTCCAACCTGTATCGGGATCTCTGATGCTACCGGTGTCCTGCTCGTGTATTGCCAGATTTCAAAACCGCCACCGCTTTGCATATTCAATGCAAGTATTGCGTATCGCTGATGAGCCTGCAATCCGGTATATGGTTTCATAAGATCAGCGGTTGCAGCATCTTTGAACACAACGATATCAGTACCAAATATTTTCCGATACCACGCAAATGCTTCGTCAGCGTTAGATACACCAATTCCTACTTGCTGAATACCGCTGATTATTCGTTCCTGACTCATGAAATAATTTTGATGAAATTGAAAATCGGTTTAGATATAGATTGATTTATAATTCACCTAATTTATTTGAAGCATCTTTTGCAATTGCCGCAGCGGCGATAAAACCGCTTGTCCATGCATGTTGAAAATTGTATCCACCAGTGATGCCATCGACGTCCATAATCTCTCCCGCAAAGTAAAGGTTTGGTAATTTTTTGCTCATCATCGAATCATGGTTGATTTCCTGCAAACGTACGCCACCAGCCGTTACAAACTCCTCTTTGAAAGTAGTTTTGCCCTGAACCTTCGCTTCAAATGCGCAGCAATTCCTGATCAGTTTGTTTTGATCGCGGATATTTAAATCTGCCCAGCGAATTTCGTTTGAGATAGACGAATGAATAAGAAGATATTCCCAAAGCCGGGCAGGCAAGCCAAATGGATTTTTTACTGCAAGTTTTTGTGATGCCAGTTCGAATCGCAGGGTGGCAAATTGAACGGCAAGAGACTGTTCATTGAACTCAGGGAGCCAGTTCACCGAAATATTGAATAGATAGTCGGACGCTGATAACTCACGTGCGCCCCAGGCACTTAATTTTAAAATCACCGGGCCACTCATTCCCCAATGGGTAATCAATAACGGGCCGCTCTCCTGTAGTTTGGTTTGTTGAATTTTTACAGTTGTATGCTCAACACTCACACCCATCAACTGGTTAATTGGATGTTGTGGCATGTTGAAAGTAAACAGCGATGGAACGGGCGCTTCAATTGTATGACCAAGATTTTTTATCCATTCAAACTGCGATTCTTTTGGAAACCCACCGCATGCCAAGCAAACATAATCGGCCATCATCTCAATGCCATTGGCAAATTTTAATGAAAACTGACTGCCCGTTGCTACAATTTGTTTGACTTCTTTATTCATTAATATCTGCACGCGATGTTGGTTTGCTTCGCGAAGCAAACAATCAATAATTGATTGAGAATTGTTTGATGCAGGGAACATTCTGCCGTCAGCTTCGGTTTTCAATTCGACACCGCGTGTCGCAAACCACTCGATCGTATCAGTCGTAAAAAAATGGTGAAAAGATTTCCGGAGAAATCTGCTGCCTCTTGGATACCTGCGAATCATTTCGTCGCTATCGTAGCAGGCGTGTGTGACATTGCATCGGCCACCACCACTCACGCGAACCTTAGAAAGTAATTTGCTTGTACGTTCAATAATGAAAACTTCAAGCGATGGATTCAGTCGTGCGGCATTAACTGCGCAAAAAAAACCGGCAGCTCCCCCACCAATCACTACAAGCCGAGGTCGCAATTTTATTTTTTCTTCCATGCTTTTTGAATAAGATTGCACTTCGATAAGTACGACACCCAACCGTAAAACTATTTAGTATTTGCTTTACATCATTTTTAAATATCTCGTCAAGCTTGAGCTGTTCATTTTCTGCCGCACGAAAGTAATCAACAAACCGGCAATGCTAAAGACGAAAGGACCATTGCTACTGGCGTTCAATCATCCGAATTCCTTCCTCGATGCAATTATCCTGGATATTCTTTTTGATCAGCCCGTTTGGTCGCTGGCGCGAGGGGATGCATTTAAAGGAAAAGCGATTAGTTTCATTTTAAGATCATTCAGAATACTTCCCGTTTACCGGACGAGTGAAGGAACAGAAAAACTTTCTGAAAATTACAAGACCTTCGACGCATGTATTGAAATTTTCCAGGAAGACGGCTGCGTTCAAATTTTCAGTGAAGGGCGATGTGTAAATGAATGGCATTTGCGACCACTGAAAAAAGGAACTGCACGATTGGCAAATATGGCCTGGGATAATAATATTCCGCTGCGCGTTTTACCACTGGGAATCAACTATTCTTCGTTTGAGCGTTTTGGCAAAAACGTTTTCATCAATTTCGGGGACTTTATACATTCTTCGGATATCGATTTGACTGCAAGCGATGGTGTGCGAAACCAGGTTTTTAATAACCTATTGCAAGAACAACTCCAGGGGCTGATCTACGAGATTGATTTGAAAGACAAAGACACTCAACGTCGATTACTCGTCCGTGAACCATCACTTCTTAAAAAAATAATACTCGCACTCCCTGCTGCGATCGGATTTATCCTGAATGCTCCGCTGTATTTACCAATAAGAAGTTTTGTAAAACAAAAAGCGGGCGGTACAGGTCATTATGATTCCGTAATGCTGGGAATACTGATGATCGTCTACCCATTTTATTTGCTTCTGCTTGTTTTGATTGCGTACCTGGTCACCGGATCCGCATGGAGCTGGTTGCTAATGCTTGTTGGTCCATTCACAGCGTGGAGCTATGTTCAATTGAAAGAACAGTTAGATAAATAATCAGGAAGCCGTCACTAGTTCAGCGTTTGCTTTTTCAGCAATTTCGATTTCATCGAAGGACGAAAGGATGTCCGCTTTTTGTTTGCGCACACAAATATCGTGTTCAAAATGTGCGGAGACTTTTCCATCTTTTGTACGAACAGTCCATCCATCGTCATCATACCAAACTTCTTTAACGCCGAGGTTTACCATTGGTTCGATTGCGATGACCATACCGTCCTGCATTTTTGGACCGCTTCCACGTTTCCCAAAGTTTGGCACTTGTGGATCTTCATGAAGAGATTTACCCAAACCATGACCGACCAGTTCGCGAACAACACCATAGCGGTTTTGCTTTTCGCAATGGTCCTGGATTGCGAATGCAACATCCCCGATACGATTGCCAGAGACTGCTTTCTCAATTCCCTTGTACAGAGATTCCTTAGTTACGCGGAGCATCTTTAATACTTCCGGTGAAACATTACCGATCGCAAATGTATAAGCGCTATCTCCGTGATAACTATTTTTATAAACGCCAATGTCAACAGAAATAACGTCGCCGTCTTTCAATTCAACTTTATTCGGAAACCCGTGAACTACTGCATCATTAACAGAAATGCAGGAGGCAAAAGGATAGCCTTTGAAATTCTTAAAAGATGGTACACCTCCATTGTCGTGAATGAACTCATCGGCTAATTTGTCGAGGTGTGCAGTTGTAGCGCCGGGCTTTATTTGCTTCGCTACTTCAGCAATTGCCTTCCCAACGATTAATGCACTTTGCCTGATCAATTCTATTTCGGCCTCTGTTTTATAATATATCATCCGTGTTTTTCATTAAAAAAACCTGGCAATGCAATTGCCAGGCCTTATGAAAATAGTTATTTCTTTTATATCGATACCGGCGAAGAGCTTGTCTGTCTTCCCTGGATACGTCCACTCTTCATCAATCCATCGTACTGACGCATTAGTAACTGTGTTTCGATCTGCTGAAGCGTATCGAGAACCACACCAACCATGATCAGCAAGGATGTTCCACCGAAGAAAGATGAGAACGATTGCGTAACGCCGAGACGCTGCGCGAATCCCGGAAGAATACCCACAACTGCAAGCAATACCGCACCCGGAAGAGTAATTTTATCCATTACAGATCCGATATAATCTGCAGTAGGTTGACCGGGTTTAACTCCTGGAATGAAACCGTTGTTTCGTTTCAGATCGTCTGCTATTTGCTTCGGGTTAAAAATCAATGCTGTGTACAGGAAGGTGAACCCGATTACCATTACAGCATAGATCAACATATACCAGACATTACTATGGTCGTTGAAAACCTTAGCAAGACCCTGGGTTGTTTCAAAATTTTGTAAGAGCGTCGGAAGGAACATAATTGCTTGTGCAAAGATGATCGGCATAACACCTGCGCTATTGACCTTTATTGGTAAGAATTGTCTGGCACCGCCGAACTGCCGGTTACCCACAATTTGTTTCGCGTATTGAACTGGAATTTTGCGAACACCCTGGATAAGAATAATAAGACCCATGATGATAGCAACCAGTACTGCGATTTCGAGAACGAAGATCAATAAACCACCACCACCGCGGTTAGATTTAGAAAGCCATTCCTGAACGAGTGATTCCGGGAGACGGGCGAGGATACCGACCATGATGATAACAGAACTACCGTTACCAAGACCTTTGTCGGTAATACGTTCAGCTAGCCACATCACGAACAATGTACCTGCAGTTAGTACGATCGTTGTTGAAAACCAGAAGTACTGAGAATAAGAAGCGATCTGGGCTTCCTGGTAGCCTGGACTTCCGAGAAACGCAACGTATGCACTTGCCTGGAGACCAGCAACAATAACTGTGAGGAAACGAGTGTACTGAGTAATTTTTTTACGGCCGCTTTCTCCTTCCTTTTGCATTTTCTGAAAAGGAGGATAAAGGATCGTCATCAATTGCATGAAGATAGAAGCCGAGATATAAGGCATGATACCAAGCGCCAGAATGGAAGCCTGTGAGAAGGCACCACCTGCAAACGCATCGATCAGTCCTAAAATCCCTGTACCACCACCACCTGTAGGAAGTTTATTTGCGTCGATACCCGGAAGAGCGATATGCGTACCGAAACGGTAAACGGCAATCAACCCAAGGGTGAACAGAATTTTATTCTTCAGCTCACCGATGCTCCAGATATTCTTGAGTGTTTGTATGAACTTTTTCACGGAATTGCAGAAATTTTTATGAAAGCCTAAAACAAAAAGACGCATCTTTAAAATGCGTCTGCCAAGTTACGCAAATTACTTTAGTATTTCTACCGAGCCACCTGCAGCTTCAACAGCCGACTTAGCCTTGTCGCTTATTGCGTTTATCTTGAAAGCAACTTTGGTTTTGAGTTCACCAACTCCGAGCAATTTAACGCGATCGGTTCTGCTTGCTAATCCGTTTACATATAAAGATTCGAGAGAGAATTCTTTCAAATCGTATTTAGCAACAAGATGTTCAACCTGTCCGAGATTGAAGACTTTGTATTCAATGCGATGGGGATTCTTGAAACCGCGCTTTGGAATACGACGCTGAATTGGCATCTGACCACCTTCATGTGAACGCCTGTTTTTGAAACCGCTGGTTGCCTGGTGACCTTTGTTACCTTTTGTAGATGTGCCCCCTTTACCGGATGCTTCACCACGACCAATTCTTTTTTCTTTTTTCGTGGCACCTTTGGCGGGCCTTAACTGATGTAAATTCATTGTGTTGATTTTTACTTACGGGGAATCGCCCCTCGCATTATTAATGTGGATCGAAAAATTTCAGCACGAAAAACGAATGACAATCGAGCTGATTTGTAATGATCCTTAGTTTGCTAATTCTTCAACTTTCAACAGATGTTCAACTTTGCGAACCATACCGAGGATGGTTGCTGAAGCTTCCACATCTCTTGTAGAGTTGGTTTTGTTCAGGCCTAATGCTGCCAGTGTTAATTTCTGACGTTCAGGTCTGTCGATCGGACTCTTTACCAGAGTTATTCTTATCTTTTTCATATCAATCTTTTTGTACCAGTTGATGCTGTTGGTTAAACAGGATTTACTGATATCGATTATCCATTGAATACTTTCTTCAGATTTAACCGGCGCTGTTTTGCAACGGTGATAGGCTCACGAAGCAGAGCAAGCGCTTTGAAGGTTGCCTTCACCACGTTATGGGGATTAGCTGAACCAAGAGACTTTGCTAACACGTCCGTAATACCAGCACTTTCAAGCACAGCGCGCATACTGCCTCCGGCGATTACACCTGTACCATGAGCAGCAGGCTTTATAAGCACTTTCGCCGCACCTTCTTTTGCAAGCTGATCGTGAGGAATGGTACCATGTCTGATTGGAACCTTAATAAGATTCTTCTTGGCATCCTCAATTCCCTTTGTGATCGCTTCCTGAACTTCCTTTGCTTTGCCTAATCCATGTCCAACCACACCTTGCTCATTGCCTACGACTACAAGAGCAGAAAAACTAAAAGCACGTCCGCCTTTCGTTGTTTTTACAACACGATTGATGGATACTACCTTTTCTTTCAGTTCCAGATCTCCGGCTTTAATTCTGCTTAAATTGACTTTTGACATTATTGCTGTTTGAAATGTAAGTTGTTAATTAGAATTGCAATCCACCTTCGCGTGCGCCTTCTGCAACATTCTTCACACGGCCATGATAAAGGTTACCACCTCTGTCGAATACAACAGTTGTAATGCCGAGATCTTTTGCTTTGCGGGCAATGGCTTCACCTACCAGTTTGCTTTTTGTAACTTTTGGAACTTTCTGTGCTGCGATATCCTTTTCACGGGAAGAAGAAGCAGCAATTGTTACTCCATTGTCATCGTCGATCAGTTGCGCGTAGATATCTACATTGCTTCTGAACACAGATAATCTTGGCTTTTGAGCTGTACCCGCAATTTTCTTACGGATGTTGTAACGGATCTTTTGCCTTCTTTCTAATTTAGTTGTCATTGCTCTTTATTTTATCCCTCCGATGCTGCCGGAAGTTTTTTCTTTATTGATGTATCGCTTCTCCGGAATTGAATATTGATTCCGAAATACCGACACAGATTATTTACCTGCTGCTTTACCCGCTTTACGTCGGATATATTCGCCCTGGTATTTGACACCTTTTCCTTTGTATGGTTCAGGTTTACGAAGTCCGCGAATCTTTGCTGCAACCTGGCCGAGCAATTGTTTATCGATTCCTTCGAGAGAGATCGTCGGGTTCTGACCTTTTTCCTGTGCAGTAGCAACTTTCAATTCTTTAGGAATTTCAAACACGATATTGTGTGAGAAACCTAATGACAAATCCAACAGGTTACCCTGGTTAGAAGCTTTATAACCAACCCCAACAAGTTCGAGGTTCTTTTTATAACCATCAGTAACACCCTTAACGAGGTTTGCGATCAATGAGCGATACAAACCATGCATTGCACGATGACGGATCTGATCTGTAGGGCGACTGATTTCAACTGCCTCTCCTTTCACTTCCACTTTGATATCTCTGTCGATGTTTTCTTTCAATTCACCTTTTGGACCTTTTACGGTAACCACATTTTCCGGGCTAACGGAAACCGTTACACCTGCGGGAATTGTTACTGGCTTTTTACCTATCCGGGACATATTAACGCTGTTTATGTTGTTATTTAATTGGTTGCGACCGGTCAGCCTGTATAGGTTCGGCTTAATGTATCATCAACCTTCGATCGATCATGATTAGTAGATATAGCACAATACCTCACCGCCAACATTCTGCACTTTCGCCTGCTTGTCGGTCATTACTCCTCTTGAAGTACTAAGGATTGCCACACCAAGACCGTTCTTAACTCGTTTGAATTCAGAAGGACTGGCATACTGGCGGAGACCCGGACGGCTAACACGCTCCATTGCCCGGATTGCCGGTTCCTTCGTTGTAGCATCATACTTCAAAGCGATCTTAATCACACCCTGCTTGTTATCGTCTTCGAATTTATACTTCAGGATATAACCCTGGTCGTATAAAATCTCCGTCATTCTCTTTTTGAGGTTTGAAGCTGGGATTTCCACGATTCGGTGACCTGCCATTTGCGCGTTACGAACTCTGGTCAGGAAATCTGCTATAGGATCAGTTACCATTGTATATTAATTATTCAGTTCACAATTTTTGCCGTGAGACAAGCGACATTTATCATTTATACTAACTACACTCACGAATTGTAGTTGTATAGTTGGCGTTTCTTACCAGGATGCTTTTCTCACCCCCGGACTCTTGCCATTCAACGCAAAATCACGGAAGGATACACGCGACATTCCAAAATACCGGAGATACCCTCTTGGACGACCTGTAATCTGGCAGCGGTTCTTTAAACGAACTTTCGAAGAGTTCTTCGGCATTTCGTCCAGGGCTTTCCAGTCACCGGCTTTCTTCAGCTCTGCTCTTTTAACTGCATGCTGGGCTACCATCCTCTCT
>JACMLR010000160.1 GCA_014379515.1 Chitinophagaceae bacterium | reverse complement strand
TAGCTGAATTAGGCGATAGATCCTGGAAAGCAACCGAGAATGGTGCCTGGCATGCAATCGTATTCGCGGCAGTAAAGTCAACGGTAGGTCGTGGACGAACTACAATATTTTTAAAAGCAGAGTCAACGCATTCGGTATAGGTGTTTATAAGCCTGACCTGGTAGGTACCCGGTGCCGAATAAGATGTTGAATCGCTAAGCTTATCAGATTGTATCGCGTTTCCGAAATCCCAAACTGATGAAACCGGGAGAGGGGCGGAGCCATTTTGGAAATTGACTACGGTATTCAAACAAACCGTATCAGGACTGGAAATCGTTGTAGCAGTTGAATTGATTATAATATCGCGGGTAATGGTATTGGAACATCCAAATTCACTTGATGCAGTTAAACTAACGGTATAGGTGCCCGGTGCTGCATATGTAGCAACGGGGTTTTGTAAGGTTGAAGTTGTGCTGTTACCAAAATCCCACGAGTAAGTGATATTGCCCGGGCCACTAGTGAGATCAGAGAAGTTGACAATATAAGGTGGTCGACATGTAGCTGCTGGAGTAGAACTGAATTCTGCGGTAACACCCGAAACGATTCGGATGTAGTTTCCAATTGCAATCGCGCCGACGCATCCTGTTGAACTCGTGACGCGCAATGAAATAGTATAAAAGCCTGGCTGGATATAATTTTTTTGCGGATTTTGTAGAGTTGATGTTGTTCCATCACCAAAATCCCAAAGCCAATCAGTGATTGTACCTGCATTTGGAATAGTGATATCGGTGAACTGGATGGTTGCAGGAACGCATGCAGTTCGGATGTTCGCTGAAAGATTAGCTGATGGCGATGGATTAACTACAATGTAATCGGTACGTGTGATAGAATTAATTCCTGCAGCATTCCTCACGACTAATGTAACTGTGTATGTTCCGGGAGCAGAGTATTGTGTAACCGGATTTTGCGCGGTTGATAGTTGACCATTACCCAGATCCCAGTTCCAAAAGATTGGATTATTAGAAGACTGATCGGTGAACTGTACATTTAGAGGCGAGCAGCCCGATGTAGTTGTTGCAGTAAAATTAGCAACCGGCGCTTGCGCGAAAATTACCGAACTAAAAAATAAAAAGGCGGCTGTTATCAGCCATTGTAAAAAGTAAGAACGTCCCTTTGGAAAAGTTCCTTGATTAATCGTTGTTTCAGATAATGTCACAAACTTGTTTTACGGGTAAGCGAATTCATAGTTAACGGATCAGCGCAACGTTTCCACCATATCTCATCACCAACTGGTTCTCGCAAATCACATCGATCGTATATACATAAACATCCTGCAATGCGGGCTTTCCCTTGTGGGTTCCATCCCAACCCATAGAAGCATCATTCGCGCCGAAATTCGTTTTTTCGTAAACCACTTCTCCCCATCGGTTGAATACTCTCAACGTTTTAATTGTATACAAGCCCTTGCCTCTTGGATAGAATACGTCGTTATTGCCATCCCCGTTGGGTGTAAACGTGTTCGGTACGAAAAGGTTGCTATTATCACAGAAAACGAAAATCTGAACATCATCTTTCGTGACACAACCTCCTTCATTTTCCACTTCAATAACGTAAGTCGTTGTTTGCTTAGGTGCCGCTACCGGACTTCCACAATTATTACAACTCAACCCCGAAGATGGCAACCATCGTATTCTGTTTACATCACTTGACAGTTCTGCCTTCAATTGAACTGAAGATCCAATCGAAACCGTTTTATCGTCGCCCGCTTTCGCCACGGGATAAGGATACACAACCACCGGAACAAAACCTGTATCTGTGAAACAACCGTGATTGTCTCGCCCGATAACCTGGTAGACAACGGAACTCGTTGGATTCGCCACCGGTTTTGCCGACCTCGTATTGTCCAGTCCCGCCGAAGGCGACCACAAAAACTCGTCTGCTCCCGACACCGCTAATTGTAACCTGTCACCAATACAAAGCGTATCTCCGCTCCCTACTGCTATTTCAAACGGCTGCTGTACAGAAATTAGTACCGAATCACCTGCCACACAACCATATATATTTTTACCAATTACATGGTAGACTGTATTCTGAATTGGTGCCGCTTTTGGCGTCGCACAGTCTGTACAAGACAATGATAACGCCGGAGACCAGGTATATTGAATCGCTCCTGAGCCTAGCAGATCTGTCGCCTGGTTTAAACAAATTGTTTGCGAGGCCCCGGCTTCTACAACTGGCAACGGAAACGCTGTATAAACGTGGTCAACAGTATCAGCGCAGCCTAAAAAATTTCTTCCAATCAATCGCACATTGTAGCTGGCGGCTGATAGATAGGAAACGGGCAATGGCGATTGCAGGGTCGATTGTGTGCTGTTCCCAAAATCCCAATTCCAGCTGACCGCGAGCGTATCAGCACGCAAATTCAGTCCTTCGAATATTGCAACCGCGGGAACACATGCACCTGAATCCGACCGAATCCCCATTATGGGGCTCTGCACAATCCTGACAGGAATATCCAACTGTCGGGTATCAGTACAACCCAGCCGCGTTCGAACCGTTAATTGGATTGGATAAATGCCTGGTTGTCTGTAGAAATGTGATGGATTTCGAAGCGTTGAGATTTGCCCGTCGCCGAAGTCCCAGCGATAACCAGTAATCAAATCATTTGCCACAGATGAGTCGCGGAAATGAACAATCCCGGAATCGCACACCACCTGTTGACTCACCCCAAATTTAGCATCGACTCCATAAATACGCACGGTGTCAACCCCCGGAATCGAAACCTGGCATCCGCCCGGATCTTTTAAAATCATCTTGGGCAAATATTCGCCGCGGCGGGTATAAATATGACTGATGATTGAATCGCCGGTTTCGATAACCGTTCCATCATTAAAATCCCAAACAAAACTGACGGTGTCTTTAGTCATTCCGGTGAAGCCGATCGTCGTGGGTTCGCAGCCGGTAATTTTATCGTACCTGAAATTCCCCTGTGGACCGCGTACCGTGATTGTCTTTACAAGTGTGTCGACACACCCACCAATACTGGTAACCGTCAACTTCGCTTTGTATACTCCAGGATAAGTATAGAAGTGAACGGGATGTCCAACGGACGAGCGGGTTCCATCCCCAAAATCCCACTCGAAACGAGTGTAGTTTTGCGATTGATTTGCAAAATTGACGACGAGCGGCGGACAGGTTGCCACGGAATCACTGATAGAAAATATTGCTTTTGGATTGCGGATCTTGACATAGGCAGGCTTTGTTATGGAGTCTATACACCCGTAGCGGTCTGTTACTTTTAATTTGATGGTATAGTCGCCCTCGAATTTATAAGTTGTCAAAGGATTGATCGCTGTCGAACTACTATCGTTACCAAAACTCCATTCATAATTTGCTGGCCCGTTTGCCGAACTTGAATTGAAAAAGCGGATTGTTTTGTCGGCGCATGAAAGGGTATCCGTTGAAGAAAATGATGGCGAAGGTTTTGAAATCAACAAGTAGCCGTTGCGGGTTTGGCGGTCGCTGCAACCAATCGAATCAATAACAGTAAGCGTTACGTTTAGCAGACCCGGTTTAGAATAACTGTGACTGAACGGGCCTGCGGTAAGTGTATCAATTATTCCGTCTCCATAATCCCAAATCCATTGCCGAATGGGATGCGCGCCATCCGACACCGATGAATCGGCGAATTGAACGGGCGCATCGATACAAACCGAAGGAGTGATCGTTCGGAAATCAGCAGTGGGCCCGAATACCCAAATGTATTGATCCTTTACAATGGTGTCTTTGCAGCCATTTAAATCGGTAATGGATAACCGAACACTGTAGAGTCCGGGTTTGGTGTAAACGTGTTGAGGGTTGCGGCCACTTCCCGTATTCCCATCGCCGAAATCCCATTGGTAAGAAATGATATTTTGCGCATTGCTATTGTTGGTAGTGAATTGGATAGCGGTTCCGCGGCAAACCGTCGTAGTATCGGCATCGAAAAATGGTTGTTCAGAAATGATCACTACCTGACGGGTGGAAATATGTTCGCAAGTATCATTACTAACGGTTAGGGTCACCAGGTAACTGCCCGGGGCAGCATATGTATGATTTGGATTTTGGATCGTTGACATATTCCCATCGCCAAAATCCCACGACCAACTTGTGGCTCCAATTGACCGATCAATAAACCATCGCCTGAATTTTGTACTGCAACCTGAAGAATCAATAAACTTAGAAACCGGGGGTTTGATGTACATGTAATCATTAATCGTGAGTGTATCGCTACACCCGTTGTTCCAAACAATTAATCGGACCGTGAACCTGCCAGTATCCTGGTAGGTGTATTGCGGATTTCGATCGGTAGATGTACCTCCATCTCCAAATTCCCAAAACCAGCGATCACCCGGTACGCCCGTACTTAAATCATTAAATTTTATTTGCTGAAAGGCACAGGCAAAACGAGGACTAGCACTGAAATTCACGATAGGTTTCTCTCCAACCCGAATTGCATTTTGCACTTTGACAGAATCAGTGCAGCCAGTTGCGGTGGTATAAACCAGGGTCAAGGAATATGTACCCGCAATGGTATACGTATGTGAAGGTGATCTTCCAGTGGCCGTACCTCCATCACCAAAATTCCATGAATAACTAATTAATGAATCGGGCGAGTTAATGGTGATTGTTGGAGTAAATGTATAAGGGATACATCCTTCCTGCGGTAAATTAATGAATGATACCTGGGGTTGTTGAATAATTACAAAATCATCTTTCTTCAATGTATCCGTACAACCTGCAGCATTCGTTGATATCAGTGTTACATCGTACAAACCAAAACTTCTATAGATGTGCAATGGGTTGGCATCTGTTGATGAATCTCCATCACCAAAAAGCCATTTGACCGCAACAGCATTTGTAGATTGATGACTGAACTGCGCCGTCAGCGGTGGTTTGCAAGCAGAAAGGTTCAAACCAGTAAAAGCACTTTGTGGTTTTGGTAATACAGTTATCGGTTTGATGATCGAATCAACACAAGAGCCAAACAGACTCACGAGCTTAATTGAATAAATACCCGGTAACGCATACACTTTTATAGGACTAATTGAATTCGAAAAAGTATTGTCGCCAAATGACCAGCTAGCTCCGGTTGGTGCTGGTGTTGAATTATTGAGCAGTTGAAAGCCCTGGCCTGCACAAATCGTAGCCGGGCTCGAAAATGCAGCATCAACAGTTCCAATTACTACGGCATTACTTATTTCAAATGAATCTACACAGCCAGTATTATTTCGAACGATAAGTTTAACCCTGTATGCGCCTGCAGTAGTATAAGTATGAGTGGGATTTGCCTGTGTAGAGGTACCTCCATCACCAAAAGTCCATTGATAACTTAACTGACCGGTTCCCGAACTCAGGTTGCTAAAATTGATTGGGGTAGGTGGCCTGCAATTGGCGGATATTCCAACTGAGAAATCTGCCTTTACACCATTCGTAAGTTTGATATGATTGAGCCGGGTGAGAGACTGAATACAGCCCCTGCTATTTTGTACCTGCAACGACACATTGAAATTCCCCTGGCTGGTATAAATATGGGCAGGATTTTTTAGTGCCGAAGTATCGCCGTCACCAAAATCCCATAACCAACTTGTAATGCTGCCATCACCGGGAATACTCAGATCCGAGAATGCGACGTTCAATGGAAAACATCCCGCAGTATCTGATGCATTAAAGTTTACTGTTGGGGATGCGTAAACGGTGATGTACTGAGTCTTGATGACAGAGTCGGTCCGACTTCCATTGCTTACTACCAATTTGACTGAATACGTACCCGGATTGAAAAAAGTCGCTGCTGGATTTTGAAAAAAGGAGAGTGTTCCATTTCCCAAATCCCATCGCCATGAAATTGGGTTGCCGGTCGATTCATCTTTAAACTGGACGACAAGGGGTGCACAACCTTCTGTCCGGTTGGCCGAAAAAGCGGGTGTTAGTTGGGCCACAGAATGATTCACACCAAGGGTGAAAACCATAACTGCGGTCAAGCCCAACAAAAAAGTAATTCTACCCATATTTTCCCCGCGTAATTGGTCTAATGAAGCGGGCGGAAATTACCATTTTTCAAGGGCACGGAAAAATAAAAGCAGCCTGGAAGCTGCTCTCAAATAATGTATATACCGGGTGAAAAAATCAAACCTTTTTGCGGAGATGAAGAATGTTTTTACCAGCTGAGGTTGTCATTTCAGCCTCAACGTAATCGAGATAGCTATCTGTTATTTTCCACACGCCATTCATTTTCTGAAGCGGCGCAACCGCACTGGGAAAATTCGAGCTTATCGAGTAGTTCGATGCATCGCCGGCCCAGGTTCCGTTAGTCGTAACCCCTTGTTTGGTTCCTGTCACACTCCCGTCGGTATTAAACTTAAAATCGTAATCAACGAAATCGCTGCTAATATTAGTCGTTTCCTCGAAGTATTGCTCAACGATCCAGGTGCCATCAGTGATTGCGGTCATGATGATGTCCTGTTTTTTGTCTTCAATCTTTTTCTTGCATGAGCTTGCGGAAAAGAGAGCAACAAGCGCTAAAATGGGTATCAGATTTTTCATAAAAGGATATTTCTCCTTTAAAATTGGTAAATATTACTGTATTTCGCAAGCATGTAGTCTAAAAAATGATGAATTTTTAATCCATCGCCCGTTACAAGGCTGCATAATTCTTCACTTTTATACATTCGACCGTACTGGTGGACGTTTTTCCGCAGCCACCCGAGAAGCGGTTGATTTTCTCCATTACGGATCAATTCAGGCAGCTTCGTAATGTCTTTTGAGGCCTTACCAAAGAGTTGTGCTGCGTAGAAACTCCCCTGGCTATATGTTGGAAAATAACCGAAACTGCCGTGACTCCAGTGAATATCCTGCAAGCAGCCTCGTTTGTCATCAGGAACGTTCACACCGAGATACCGCTGATAATGCTCATTCCAATAGGCAGGAATGTCTTCGGTCTGAATTGAGTTTTCGATGAGTTTCTTTTCAATTTCGTACCGCACCATCACATGAAAATGATAGGTGAGCTCGTCTGCATCCGTTCTGATTAGTGAGGGCTGCACTTTGTTTATTGCACGATAGAATTGTTCAGCGGTCACTTTGCCCAGTTGTGATGGAAAGTATTGCTGCAATAACGGCCAGTAATGTTCACAGAATTCGAGGCTTCTTCCAACATGGTTTTCCCACAGGCGCGACTGCGATTCGTGAATTGAATAGGAAGCGGCTTCGCCGAGAGGCATTCCATATTCGCTCTCAGGTAAACCCTGTTCATATAGGGCATGGCCGACTTCATGAATGCAGCTCCAGACCATATTACTCAGATCATTCTCATCGATTCGCGTAGTGATCCTTACATCATTGCTATTAAAGTTGATGGTAAACGGATGCTCTGCAAGGTCCTGCCTTCCCGCTTCGAGGTCATAACCCAAATCCTTCAACAACTGCATTCCGAAATCCCATTGCGCTTGCTTTGGAAAGTGTTGACGCAGGAAGGAATCATCGACTTCCGGACTTGCGACAATTTTGTCTAGCAGTTCTTTCAACGGCTGACGAACGTCCGAGAAAAGAGCGTCCAACAAATCAGTATCAGACCCTTTATCGTGGTCGTTCAGCAGTGCATCATATGGATGTTTCAGATAGCCGAGCATTGCTGCTTCCTGCCTTTTCATATCTACGAGAATGTTTAGATCGTCGGCAAATAACCTGAAATCATTTTCCTTCCTTGCGGCAATCCAACTATGAAAACTTCGCTGCGTAGTTTCGGCCAGTTTGCGAACGAATGACGATGGGAGTTTCTGTTGTTTGAGATAATCTTCATGAACGAGTTCGACATTTCTTCGCTCAGCAAGCGTAAGGTCCGACCGATCTAAAAGTGCGTGAATCAGGTCGCCAAGTTGCGGAGCCACAAAAGCCTGGTGCGCAGTTTCGGAAAGCGTTGCAACCTGTCTGCCTCGCATCGCCGCCCCTTTTGGTGGCAAATAGGTTTCCTGGTCCCACTGCAATACTGCAGAAGCATACCTAAAGTCAGCGATTTTCTGCATCTCGTTTCGAAACTGTTGGAATAAATCAGGCGAAGAAAGCGTTATCATGCCGGCTTTTAGATTAGTGAAGAAAGATCGATATGTAGATGCAAATGTAAAGCCCTGGCTTGAAATCAGTACTGGTGGGTAGAGTACCGGCAGCATTAAAATGTAATTTACCCGAACAAGTAAACCCCCTAACTATGACATTTCAATGGCGATGCCTGTGTATTTGTGTTTTGTTGGTAAGCGGTCAGGCGTCGCTCGCGCAAAAAAATCCTGCGGCTAAAAGTTTGTCGGCGAAGGCTGTGGCCGATTCAATCAGTAAGAAATATTTTGAAAGTGCGGATGCCTTTCGTCGTGCGGCCGCAGAAGAAATGAAAATCGCAGCAGGTGACGCTCACTTCGCGGCCAACAGTTATCATCGCGCAGCACAGTTATTTCATGCAATCAAAAGTTATTCCAACGCACACGATACATATTATTTAGCACTGGAGCATTATCGCAAGGCGAAACAAGCATCGGTGGTTCCGGTTGTGCTGAAGGCCATTGCTTCTTTGTACGATGAAACGAGAACCAGGAATGTGATTTATCAATTCCCGCCAGGAAAAATCCAGGAAACGATTACGGCAACAATGTCGATTGATTCTCTTTGGCTTCGTGCGGATAAAACATATGAAGCCATTATTAGGGGCGGAACAAATGATGGTGTTTATGAAGGGGCGGATGCAGAAGTGTTGGGAAAGCATCGTCAGCAAGGAGAAGATCGATCCAATCGACCATTAGGTATAGCGAGAATAACAAAAACATATCCAAACTATTCGCGTGCAATCATCCAACGTATTAGTTCAACAGACACTTTTTATAATGTATACCGTGAGGATATGGTATCGCTTCCGATACGATTCTCTCAGATAGTGGTAAAAGATATCTTTCTTGAAGTATCGTTGATGAACATACGATTTACGGACAATTCGAGAGAGTGGCTTGCGCATCCCCGAACGTTGATGTTTTATCCGTCAGAACAATTGGAGAAGGAAGTGTATGCCCAGATGCTGACTGCTGTAAAGGAAATCTATGATTTGTATAAAGACGAAAAAGAGTATCAGTCGGCCACACCGATTACTCGCGGCCGGTTCAAGGGAACTCCATGGATGCAGGCGATGGGAAAGTCAACACAGGCTGATTTGAAAGCTTTTTTGGGTTTTATAAGAAGCTTCCCCGGAAAATACATGGGTGGTACATGGAAAATTTCAGAGACCTATGCGACGTGGTTGCTAAACAACGCACCTCCTGGGTCTACCGAAATAATGGACAGCCTTGTTTCGGCAAAAACTCCTCAACAGTTTAATTATTTCGCTACTACTTATAGTCACGACATTAAAGACAATTTCTATGTTGCCTGGCAAGTAGATATTCAGAATATGGCGATCGCTGGCAGATTTGAAGAGGCGTTAAAATTAAATACGGTGTTGCAAAAGGTTGCCGCCGTTTATAATGACCCCGACCTTATCGGGTGGAGTTTTTTCAACCTTGGCCGCGTGATGGACGAGTATAAAAAATTTGATGCTGCAATGGAAGCGTATCGGAAGGGGAAAGCGAATTTCGAAAAAGGAAAAGATCAAAAAGGGCTGAGCTATTGCATCAACAACCTGGGATATATCTATGCTGCCAAATACATGCATAAAGAATCTCAACAGATGTATGAGCAGGTATTGGGTATACGATTAAATCAATACAAACAGGACACATCGGACGATCAGAAAGCGGCTGTTGGCCGGTCTTATTGGGGAGTTGGTGATGCTTACTTCAATCAAAGTAAATATAAAGAAGCAATTGACCAGTATTCAAAGGGCCTCGCGATTGTTAGAACAGCGCGTTCGCTGGAAGCAAGAAAGCAAACGGCATTGCTTAGCCGACTTATTGGAAAATCATACGAAAAGATGGGCGAGTACCAGCCCGCTGCCGATTTTTACCAGGCGGAATATACATTTCAAAAAGCACTGGGCGATGTAGAAGCTGAAGCAGATGCGCTGGATAACCAGGCATACTTACTAACCAAAATCGGTAAGTATCGCGAAGCAATTGACATTTATACTGCTGCGTATAACCAGCATTTGAAAACCGGGGAAAAAAATGACGCGGGTTTTTCAATGTCAAACATTGGCCAAACGCTATGGAGCCTGGGAAAATTCGACAGTGCAATTGCTGCACATAACGTTGCCATTTCTCTTCGTGAGCAAACAGGCAATGTAAAAGGACAGGCTTACAGCTGGCGAAAAATCGGGGGTCTTTATAAAGAAAGCGGTGATGCTGTCAAAACAAACGAGGCCTATCAAAAATCCCAGGAGCTTTACAAACAAACTGATGCAAAGGCGGAATACGCTGAATTGCTTGAAGATATCGGCGCCAACTATGTCAAACAGAAAGACAATGGGAAAGCAATTAAATCGTATGAGGAAGCTTTGTCTATTCATCGTGAAATGAAAGCGCGCGATAAAGAAGCAACGGTATTAAGTTCATTGGGAAATATGTATTATGAAGACCAGAAGTATGCAACGGCTGACGAGCTTTTTGTTCAGGCTATTGTGATACAGAAAGAAATCAAAGACCGCTCTGGGTTGATGTACAATTATACCAATCGAGGTTTGGTTGCACAATATCTTAAAGAAGATTATAAAGATGCGTTGACGAAAATCAGAATGGCGTTAGCGCTGGCGGAAGAAACTCAGAGTGAAGCAAATCTTGCTTTTTGTCAAAAGCAAATGGGAAATCTCTTTAGCTATCTCAACGAACATGACAGCGCATTGAAGTATTTCGATAAAGCAATGGCTATCTATCGCAAACTTGAGGACAAGGAGAATCAGGCAGGACTTTATGTGAGTTATGGTTACAATTATAATTATCGGGGTGAATTCGAATTAGCGAAAGCTGAGTTTGAAAAGGCTCTTGCGATTTCGAAAGAAATCAATAACGCCTACAGCATTGCAGCTGCGAATTACGGCTTGATGAGTTATCACTACACAAAGGGAAACTTTACGGAAGCACTTGCGCGAATTGATGAAGTTCTTAAGATATATCGGGAAAAAGACAATCCGTGGGGGATCGCGTCTGTTTATCTTGACCAGGGTAGTATTAAAAGCCAGCAAGGCGAATTTGATGAGGCGCTGACGTTTTATTATAAAACGGACAGCTTGTACAAGAAATTACAACTTGAAAAGCCACGGATTTCCGTTACAAATAACATTGGTACGATTTATTATCAGCAAAAAAACTATGAAGCTGCGATGAAACAATTTCAGCAGACAAAGCAAATGCTGGAAAAATTCAACGATGATCCTGCGTTCATAGCGTTGATTAAAAGTAATATTGGTGAAATACTGGTGGATCAGCGAAAAAACGCTGAAGCAGAAAAGTGGGTTGTTGAGTCGCTGGAGATGGGGCGTCAACAGAAGAACAATCGCCAGTTGTACATTTCGCATTTGTTGTATGGCCGATTGAATGCCAATTTGAAAAAGTATGGTGTTGCAGAACAACATTTCAGAATGGCCGATTCACTGTTGTTGAAAGGAGGCGAGAAGACCGTGTCGGTACAATTATCTGAAGCGTGGGGAAAAATGCTTTTTGAGAATAAACAACCAGAAGCCGCCGAGAAAAAGTTACTCGAGTGCATCCTGCTTTCGGAACAGGCGCAATATCGCAACTATGCGTGGAAGGCCTATAGCACACTTGCAGATATCAAGCTTGCTGGGTCAGATAAAGACCAGGGGTTGAAGTATCTCAAAACAGCAATCGAAGAAATTGAACGAATCAAATCAAAGATTACAGGAGCCGATGCAAGAAAAATTTTCCTGAGTGACGAGAGTGTTGTTGAGCTTTATCAAAAGATGGTTGTTCAACTTAAGAGGCAGGGACGGGCGGAAGAAGCACTCGTCTACATGGAAAAAGCAAATGCGGAGAACATCAAATTGCGACTGAATAGCGATGACATCACCTATGATGATGCTGCAACCAACGAGGCGCTTGCAAAAGAAAAGGAACTAAGGAAACAGCAAGCCATTTTCGACAACCAGATCGCAAAAGAGATGGCTAAGCCTGAAAAATTGCAACACAAAGAGCAGATCGCGCAATTGGAAAAAATGCGGTCGGTAACATCGGATCAATACAAAGCTTACGTCACCGAATTAAAAATAAAATATCCAAATCTTGCTGCCTTCAAAACCGTCGATCCTGCAGAGTTTATGGCGCAACGCCGCCGCATTCCGTCAGACATTGCGGTGGTGAGTTACCTGGTGACGGAAAAAGAAATGAGTGTTTTTGTTGTGATGAAAGACACAGTCTTTGTTAAAGACATTCCATTGGATAAGCAACTTTTGCAAAAGAAGATTACTAATTTCTACGCAATGCATGCGCGGTCGTCGAAGTCTACCAGGGAAATCAGGGGAGGAAAGGTTGCAGCTAACCCCGCACCACCAGGTGGGGATCGCGTGCAGCTTGCTGCAGAATTATACGACTTGTTGATTGCTCCACTTATAAACGACATCCGTACAAAAGATCGGATTGCAATTGTGCCCAGTGGCTTTTTATGCTTTGTGCCTTTTGATGCCTTGGTGAGAAAAGATGAAAAAGGTGGGAATCATTATTTCGGGGAAGACAAACAACTGTTTTATGTCAATAAAATTTCTACCGTAACTGCAGCACTTGGAGATCCGTTAACTGAATTTCGTGTGATGGCAGTTGGGAACGCAGACAAATCGCTTCCTAATGCAGAAGATGAAGTGAATTCATTAAAAACCAAACTTCCGAAATCGATGGTATTTGTTCGCGATGCGGCTACAAAGAAAAACGTACTCGACAATAAAGGCGACTACAATGTGCTTCACCTCGCAACGCATGGGATTTTAGATTATAGTAATGCTGATAGTTCATACCTGGTGTTCGCGCCAGATCCGGGTAATAAAGACGATGGAAGGTTAACGATTGCAGAGATCCAGCGTCGAACAGACATTGACCGTTTTCAGATGGTGGCACTTTCTGCTTGCGAAACTGCAGTGATCCGTGAAGTAGCTGAAGGTTGGCCAATCAGTACCGCGTCAGCATTCATTGAGATGGGAGTCCCTACGGTTATTGCTACGCTGTGGCAGGTGGATGATAAAGCTACCAGAATTCTTATCGACAAATTTTATGATAACCTAACGTCGATGGACAAGGTATTAGCGCTGCAGCAAGCTCAACTTTACCTGCGCAAGCAGCCAGGTTATGATGACCCGTATTATTGGGCGCCGTTTCAGTTGGCAGGGATTTGGAAGTGAGAAATGTGTAGAGCATGTGCGAATTTCGAATGACTAATGTGCGAATTCATTCATTCCACCATTCATTATTAGGTTCGGTTTGGTTGAAAGTGTAATTGAGGATATTTGACATTCAAAAACCCGGCATATCCAAAGCGTGCGACTAAAATGAAAACAATTTGTGATACATCAGCCCACACAAATCCTATCAAGAATAGTCGAACGAATGAGTTCGCAGATTAGGTCATTCGCACATTTGCTAATACTCAACCAATCGCTTTTTAGCAGCGTGGAAAGTTTATAGCACTCAACCACTCGAATTTTGTCAGCAGTGATCGAACGGATGAATTCGCACATTAGTCATTCGAAATTCGCACATGCGATACATCTCTTACTTAGGAAAACCCGCCTCCGCTTTAATTTCATTTATCTGTTGCGTATGTCTATTAGTGTGTGCTGCGGTTAGTAGTACCAATTGATATGTATCCAATGCTCCCCATAAAGGTGTTTCGGCAACATGATTACGCATATCATCATCAGTTGTTCTGATGTATTTCATCAATTTTCCGCGTGCTGTTTTGAATGCAGTAAATGCATCCATCGCGTTGGTGTATGCGGATTTTTCTGGTAACAGTTCAGGTGGTGCTGTTGCTTTTTTGCTTCGGTCTGTTACAGCTTGTATTACTGCTTCATCCGTGGTTTTTATATCTGTTCTTTTTTCCGGATTGGCTGGCGCTTTCAATATAGATTCCGTCCATTGCCAAAGTCCGTTCTCCGCTGCTGCGATATGTTGCAGGCATTCTTTTATCGACCAACGTTCGGGGCTGGCTTTATAATCCATCTGTGCTTTGGTTAGATCCTTGATGCTCGACTGTAGAAAATCGCGTGTTTCCTGGAGATAAGTTGTTGCAGCTTTTTTTTCAGCTTTTGTAAGACCAGGAGCCTTCGAATCAAACGACCATAAAAATAATACGGACGCGAAGATGATTAACCGTTTCATATTTGCAAGTTTGGTGGCGAAGTAATGTAGGGAGGGAGGGAGTTCTCGTGGGTAGTGATCTGGTACGACTTCTAAGTTACTACAGTTCGTTCACCTTCAGAAATGCAAATTTGCACTCACGTTGCCAATCGCACACTATCTTTATTTTATGAAAGTGAGTCAGATCATACAATTTCTGGAATCAATCGCTCCCCTCAGTTTGCAGGAGTCGTATGATAACGCAGGGCTAATAACCGGCAATCCTGATTGGGAATGTAGCGGACTGCTTTGCACTCTCGATTCCACTGAAGACGTTGTGGAGGAAGCCATCGCAAAAGGCTGTAACCTGGTTGTTGCTCATCATCCTATAATTTTTCAAGGGATCAAAAAATTGAACGGGAAAAATTATGTCGAACGCACGATCATAAAGGCAATTAAAAGCGATATCGCGATTTATGCCATTCACACAAATCTTGACAACATTATTTCTGGTGTGAATGGGCGCATTGCTGATAAGCTCGGACTGATTAACCGCAAGGTGCTTTTGCCAAAAGAAAATTCATTGAAAAAGCTGTTTACGTTTGTCCCAACTGCGCAAACTGCCACGGTATTAAATGCGTTGTTTGAAACCGGAGCGGGCCGGATCGGTAATTACAGCGAATGCAGTTTTTCCGTAAATGGCCTGGGAACGTTTAAACCAGGTTCGGCCTCAAAACCATTTGTGGGCATGCTGGGTGAACAGCACCAGGAAAATGAGGATAAAATTGAAATCGTTTTTCCATCCTATCTCGAACAGGAACTTGTGGCGTCGCTTAGAGCGTCTCATCCATATGAAGAGGTGGCATTTGACATTATACAGCTTGTAAACAGGCATCCGGAACAGGGCGCGGGCCTGTTTGGCGAGCTACCGACGCCTTTGAGTTCGGAACAATTTCTCGCCTTACTGAAGTCGGCTTTTCAACTACCCACCATTCGCCATACCAAGTTGGATGGAGAGGAAATAAATAAGGTAGCAATTTGCGGTGGTGCGGGCAGTTTTTTGATTTCCAAAGCTTTAGCTGTAAAGGCCGATGCTTTTGTGACGGCCGATCTGAAGTACCATGAATTTTTCGATGCCGACAGTAAGCTAGTTTTGTGTGATATCGGGCATTTTGAAAGTGAGCAATTTACGATTGAGCTTCTGGCTGATTTATTAAGCCAGAAATTTCCTACATTTGCGGTCCTTAAATCGGTTATCCAAACAAACCCGGTTTATTATTATTTCTAACTATGAGTACAGTAAAAGAATACTCCGTAGAAGAAAAACTCTCCTCGGTAGTCGCGTTACAAAAGATTGAATCAAAAATTGATGAAATTCAAATTCTGAAAGGTGAACTTCCAATGGAAGTGAGTGACCTGGAAGATGAAATTACGGGCTTAAATTCCCGTCAGACCAGGATCGAAGAAGAGATCAATGGTATCCAGGAATTCATCAATCAGAAAAAGAACCTAATTAAAGAGGCGGAAGGGTTAATAAAGAAATACGAGAAGCAAAGTGAGAATGTAAAAAACAGCCGCGAATTCGAAGCCATTAGTAAGGAAATCGAAATGCAGCAGCTGGAAATGAAATTGGCAGAAAAGCATATCAAAGATGCCAATGAAGAAATTTCTGAGAAAGTTGTTGGCCTCGAAAAGGCTAAGAAGAATGTCGGCGCTAAAGAAGGCGTTTTGAATACGAAGAAAGGCGAATTGGAAAAAATCATCGCTTCCACTGAAAAGGAAGAGAAGCATTTTGGAAAATTGTCTTCTGACGCACAATCTAAAGTTGAAGAAAGATTGCTTCACTCTTTCAATCGCATTCGCAAAAACTACCGGAACGGTTTAGCGGTGGTTCCTGTTGAACGCGATGCTTGCGGTGGATGTTTCAATGCAATTCCACCACAACGTCAAAGTGAAATCAAGCAGCGTAAGAAGATCATCGTTTGTGAAAACTGTGGACGTGTATTGGTTGATCGCGATTTGTTCGACGGAGTTGAAGTAAAGTAAAAAGCACATTATTGTATTATAGTAAGAGGCTGTCTTGAAGAAGACGGCCTTTTCGTTTGTACAAGGCCGAGAGGGTTTTTAGTTTGTGCATTTCACGAATTAGCTGCACCTGCGGGTAAAATGAGATCGAGGCTGCCACGTAATTTCATACTAAGAGTGTAAAGTGCATCAGTTTTTATAAGATTGATGAAAGAAGTGCTTTACCGTATTTGACCGTATATCTGCTCTGGTGATGGATGATATAGGCTACGGTTCGGCAGAGAGGCCGCAGACTTCCATCATTGTTTCGATAACCCATTCGAATGTATTCAGTTCATCGTTCCAGACGATAGATGTATGCGCATTCTCATGATCGGTTAGTAGGTGAGATCAGGAAGCTCCAGTTAGAGTGGCTTGTTAATCGAAGCGGAATTCATAGTTGATGGGTAGGGACGATATTTTTATTATAGAGTCATTACGGTGGCGTTGCACGCCATGGAAAGAAACAACATTGCAGTCATTAAAAGAAAGGGAAAAAACATCTTTGTGATAGAAAAAAAAGCTGGATAACGGCTTTTGCAGCGCTGGACAGCAACTTTGCAACGATTGAGAAAAGTGCAATTAATTCCATTCTTCCCTGCGGGCCCTCCCTTGCCCTCCCCCTCCTTCCAACCACCATGTTTGCCCGCTTGCAAGACGTGCTCTACATTTTTGCAATCTTTGTTTAGAAAGCAAAAACGTTCTCACACATATCGTGCATCCCTCACTCACATGATAACCTATACAGCTGGAATTCCGCGGATCCCGGTTAGGAAAATTGAATTGTAAATATCCGCCGTGTGCGGGTTCCACCAATGAGAAGAAACGGAAAATTGAACAGAAAAAAACGGGCTCCGCTTCGCGCAATAACCTTTTTCGGACGGTGGAGAATCCAATTTCACCCTCAATAAACCATCTTTTGGTCATCAGCATCCAATGATCAGCAACCTTCACGATTGAATAGATCCCCAACATTCACACTACCCGTTGAATGATACAACCCCGGCGCATCATTTGAACCGAGTTGTTCTGCTTACGTGCGGTGTTAGAAGCGCTCCGCTCAATTCTCCGACGGCTTTTTTTAGTTGATAAAACGACCTAAAATGGTGGGATAACCATTGGCAGTTCTACCAATTGCCTTCTTTATCTTGCATTCAATGTTGGAAACTGCAGCTCGCCATTATAATCCCCGGTTGATCGTTCGCATTTTTCTTGTGGTACTGCTCACTTCCCCGTTGACTTCATCAGGAGAACGCGTATTTGATT
>JACMLR010000159.1 GCA_014379515.1 Chitinophagaceae bacterium | reverse complement strand
GCCACACGAACAACACCCGGTACCGGGCTGGGCCTTTACCTTTTTAAAACGATAGCTGAATAACATAACGCCGACATAACCGTGCCAGAAAATCTCCCGATATCTTTTTAAAAAGGTAAAGGCCAAGCCCGGTACCTTTTGTTGTTCTTGTGGCTTCATTTCCGATGCGGTAAAATTTGTCAAACACTTTCTTTTTTTCTCCGTCGGGAATTCCCAACCCCTCATCGATGATTTCAAGCACTAATTTGTTTTTTGCGCTGTAAAGCCGACACACAATTGATTTTTCTTTTGGTGAGTACTTCATTGCATTTTCAAGCAAGTTGTTTACCAGTATCGCCAACAGCAACGGGTCTCCGGTCGTTTCAATCTCTTCCTCAATATCAGGCGACCAGTCACGGGTCGGAAACCGGTTTTTATAATCGTTTACACAACTCTTAACGAGATCCGAGAAATTCAATTCTTCCCTGGATGTTGCATAGCGCTCACCTTCAAGTTGCGAGGAGACAAGAATGTTATTAGTGAGGGTATTCAATCGGTTTGTCTCCTGGAGCGTCATGTCGATTATCTTTTGCCGCTTCACTTCATCCAATTGGTGTTTCTGCAGTGTTTCAAGATTTAGTTTCGCTATCGCAATGGGAGTTTTAAGTTCATGGGTGATGGCCATCATGAAATTTTGCTGCTGCTGTTGCGTTCGTAATTGTTCACGCACTGCGCGGTAAACAAATCCAGCTCCAACAATAATAAGCGCGAGGAAGGTTATCCCTTCACCCAGGAATTTGGTGGTGTTCCGATCTTCTGCAGTCAGAATTTCTTTTCGTTCCTGCATGTACACGGATGTGTTGGCAACGCTGTCGACACGCGTTCGCAATTGATCAATCTTCAGCGCAGCATTTGCTTTGTTTTGTTGTTGAAGTAATACCAACCACCAGATCAGCGCGCCAATAATATAGAGAAGGAGAAACCAGTAAACCAGCGTAGCCCGGGCGAGTTTCTTTTTGGTGGACGCTTCCATTTGATTTTATTCGATCACTTTTTCCAGCCGGATTCCGGCGTTCATTACATATTGAAGTGGGTCTTCGCGCATTATTTGCTGTAATGTAAATGTGTAAACGCCCGGCTTTGAAAATTGTCTTGGTTTCTCTTCAAGCAATGAACGGTGTTCATATAAATCATCCATTCCTTTCCCAAGCCAACCTCTTTCATCCGTTGCAAGCGCCAGGTTTTTCCGGTTCACGTAAATGCTATCACCGGGTGGCTGAACGCCGATATTAAGCCAGATATTTTTAAACCGATACGCATCCGTATGGCGCAGCACCACAAACATGCGGTAGTAAGCACCAGTATCTTTTATTTCAAATGTTATAACAGGCTTAAACGTGCTTGACCATGCCTGGCCCGGAATGCTGACGTTTTTTTCAAATACACCGACGGTCGGCGTACAGCCGATCGCAAAAAGGAAAAGGAAAGCAAGAGTTACGAGCGTTGTTTTCAATCAATCAATTTTTACAAAAATACGAATCAAGAACGCAGATGATTATAGTACATTAAGCACTTGTTCTTTTGCTTTTTCGAGTTCATCTTTCATCAGTACAACGCATTTCTGGATGGATGAGTCGTACGCTTTAGCACCTGTCGTATTTATTTCACGACCGATTTCCTGGAGAACAAATGAAAGTTTTTTGCCTTTTCCTTCTCCATCCTCATTAAGAATCGTCTTGAAATAATCACAGTGATTTTTCAATCGCACCTGCTCTTCGGTAAGGTCGATTTTCTCGATATAATAGATAAGTTCCTGCTCCATCCGGTTAGGATCGTAATTATCCTTGCCAGTATTTTCTTCGAGGACTTTTATCAGGCCCTCTTTGATTTTTGTTTTACGAAGTGGTTCAAGCTCGATGACTTCTTCCTGTCGTGCAAGAATATTGTCGATACGAAGTAGAAGTTCCTGTTGGAGCGAGCGACCTTCATCGAGGCGATGTAGTGTAAGGTCTTCCATGGCTGCCTCAAGAATTTTTTTGAAATCCTGCCACTCGGTGTCGGTTAGTGTTTCACCGGTTGGAGTAATAACTTCAGGGAGTTTTAATATAGCACTTAGTATTTGCGAGGAATCAAGGCCCAGTTCTTTCGATAATTCTGCAATGGGTTTGTAATATGCCCGCGCAAGATTTGTATTGATGCTAACGGGTTTGCTTCCACCACTTTCCTTCAGACTGATTGTACAATCAATTGTACCACGATTCAGTTTCTCAGAAAGCATCGTACGAATCTCAAATTCAAATGGCTTTAGAAATGCAGGCATTTTAAGAGAAAGTTCGAACTGTTTGCCATTTAGGGATTTTATATCAATCAGGAATGTTTTGTCTCCGGCTTTTTCTTCGGCTCTTCCAAATCCAGTCATTGATTTTAGCATAGTGAGGTTCAATTTGATGCAAAGTAAGGAATTGTGTTGCGTTTACAGCATGTACCAGGGCAATGTGCGAAATGTGCAAAATATGAAAATGTGCAAAATGCTCCGCGTTCATGAGGTTAAGATTGGAATTAGTTGCTTGCAATGAATATAAATTACGACTATCTGCAAAAGAATCCAGGTGAACATGAGAGGTGCAAACGAGAGGGCCAAGCACCTAAGTGCAACTGTCTAAAATTATCAAGCCAATAAACGCGGAGCATTTTGCACATTTGCACATTTTGCACATTGGCTATTCCATTATTTTCTTCCACATCTCCGGTATCCTTCTAATCCAAACTAATTCCTTCATTTTTATTTTTGCTTCTTCTACAGGTGAACCGAACCACACCTTATTTGGTTCGAG
>JACMLR010000158.1 GCA_014379515.1 Chitinophagaceae bacterium | reverse complement strand
TTTACGGATGGTGCTTCATCGATTGGAATCAGCAAGCAGCGTATTTCTATTGAAATGGACTCTATTGGTGGCATAGATGGCGCTACAGGTGGAACATTCATCCATTCAAAACCAATTTTTTCGCGGGCGGATGCAGTTCCGTTCACTTTCAACCGTGTTGCAGTTCACCAACACAATGGAAGCGTTTCCCCAAACGAAGTAGTTATCTGGGGACACAATATCAACAAGGGTGGAGGCTCATTAATTACTGGTTTACCCGGTATCGGCTACTCGCTTGAAAGTAATTTCAAACCCAATCCGACAGACAGATGGGTTGAGAGCCACGAATTCTACATTACACCTGCGGGTCGGCAGATTCGCCTGAAGTCATACACAATAGACACAAAGACAGATTGGATAGATTTTTATCATACAACTGATAACTTTTACATAAAGAATCCGAAAACAGGTGACGTTTATTTTCGCCTCGATAATAATAGCGCAAACAATCAGCAGCTGTCATTAGGCTTCTGGAAAGTTGATTTAAATACTAGTAATAAGCAGATGCAGTTCCAGTCTGCGATACCGGATGCGGAACTTTATATGGCGGCAAATTGGAAAAGTGTGTATTTGCCCGGTCTAACATTACAAACTGGTGGTGATGTTCATTTGCTAAGTAATTCACTGGTAAGTTTAAATGATAAAGGTGTTGGCCTGGGCTCTTTATCAAACAGGTACGAAAGCGTTAATGCAATGACTTATCGCGGAGCCAATTTAATGTTGAAAGCTGGGTGGGAAGCTTATGATAGCCAGGCAGCAACTGCAACACTTGATGTTGATGGTGTGCAGGGATATAATCAAATTCGTCTTCGCAAACCATATACTCCAAAAAACAGTAATGATTCAAACGGCTCCGTCGGCGACGTTGCATGGGATGAAAATTTTATGTATGTAAAAACAGCGAGTGGATGGAAGAGAACGAAGTTGGAAAGTTTTTAATTTATAAGGGGTTTGGCATGTGCGAATGACGAATGTGCGGATGTGCGAATTAATACAGCTCCGCCATCGACTCTTCACCGTTCAGTAAGACATAGAAACACTACAAAGAATAAGGTTTTTCTCAAGGAGGAATTCGCACATTAGTAATTCGCCAATTCGCACATACTTTAATAATAATCTGTCATCTTACATTCGTCAACTCAACTCTTCCAACACATAACTCAACGGAGCGTGTTCGAGTACGATCCGTTCAGAGACCTTGTTTTCTTCCTGCCATTTCACGAGGCTGATATTGTCGCCATTAATTTCGATTAACGAGATATCACCATCGGCGAAGCAGCAACAACCAGTATTAAAATAAGAAGGGATCGCCAGGGTCTTATGAAATTTTTTTCCGGCGTATTCGGCCTGGCGAAACTTCAATTCATCTTCCAGCAGCTTGATTGCAGCTGGCTCCTTTAATTCAGTTGCTTTTAAGAGTTGTTTATTCAATCGATCGACATGATCGAGTGACGCAAACACCGGCTTGTGCGTATGACCCGAAACGAAGATCATATTCTTTTGTGTTGCGCTCCATTCATACATCATTACATTATGTTTATCGATAAGCTCGAACGAATCTGAGGTAGTATTGATACTGATTTCCAGAAAACGTTGAATGGGTGTCCACAACGCTGCAACGACCCAGGTACTAAACCAATTTCCGTCGCTTTTTTGATCTCCCTGGTGTCCATGAGTAATAAAAACGTTGTATTCCTGGCCATTATGGGTTGTATTTAATAACAAGCCTTCGCAAACCTTGAGTTTGTCGCCAAATACAGGCTTGAGGTAAAGATTTTGCTGGATTTCATATTTCCACTCGAGGTCATGATTACCAAACATTCGATGGTATCGACCCTGTTGAAGAAACCTTGCTTCTTCTAAAAGTACGAGGCGGTTTGTTTCAATCACTTTCGATGGTGTGTTTTCCCAAAGTTCCTCACAATCACCAACGCTGATTAAGGTAAACCCTTTGTCATAATAATATTGAAGAGCGGTTCGATAATTGTTTTCTGCAAGGCGGAAGTCATCTGCAAAATCACGTCCCCCTTTGTGTTGGTCGGATACAATTACAAATTTGGCATCGGCAATGTTAAAGGGGACGACGCAGCCGGCTGATTCCTTGCCAGCGATTATGTCCGCATACAATTTATCAAGCGAAGCAAAAATCTTTTGCTTTTCAGGTGAGGACGAAACTTTATTTGCAAACCAGGTGACTGGTTTTCGAAGTAGCCATTGAAAGAAGCGACGCATATCAGTTTTTGATGGTTCATCAGAGTGTAGTAACTTTTCTGTCAATCCCCGCCTAAATTAAAGCTAACTGTACAGACTTTATACAAGTTTTTCAGATTGATCACCACAACGATTCCATATGGATGCATCATCGCAAGGTAGCTATTCTAAAGGCCGTGCCTTCTGGCTTTTTTTTACCATTGCTGTGTTAGCCTTTTTATTAATGAGCTTTTGGGGAGATGGATTATCGAGTTCATCAATCATCGACTTCGAAATCGCAAAAACACCTGAACGGGCAAAAGAGTTAATGGCTACCTGGACTTCCCATTATCGCGAGCAACTACTAAAAGCGATTTATATAGATTTTGTATTCATAATCGGGTATGCGGGCACACTCTTCTATACATCCCGAATCATGGGCCATGCGTCGGCGCATCCAATTCTCAAAAAAGCGGGCGACATCTTCTCTTTTGGTGCGATCGCTGCAGGGATCTGCGACATTCTTGAGAACTTCGGGATGCTTTTTACTATTCGGCAAAAAGTGATCGGCTGGATCGTTCATTTCACTTACGATATGGCACTCGTAAAATTTTCCCTGTTATTTATTGTCTTGATGTTCGTCGTGATCGCAGGTGTTTCCTGGATTTTTAAAAAAAGATAGAAGAAAATGTGCGAATGTGCGAATGACTAATGTGCGAATTCTTCTGTGCATTAAACATTTTCCGCCCACCATTTCGAGAGCCTTGTATTAATTCGCACATTCGCACATTAGTCATTCGCAAATACTCAAACTTGACATTGCCGCTTTTGTACTCTCATTCTCTTCTTATATTTGACCTACCAAACATCACCTCCATGTTACCTACCAAACACCTTATCATTATCTGTTTATTATTAATTTCCTCTGCCGTTTTTGCACAGCGACAAACCATCTCGGGAAAAGTTATTGATTCGAGGTCGGAAATGGCTTTGCAAGGAGTTACAGTAGTAGTGAAGTCGACAAAAGCTGGGACAATTACTAATGAGGCCGGTGAGTTTAGCGTTCAGGCATTACCGACAGATGTTCTCGAAATTACAATGGTGGGGTATGTATCCCAAACGGTTGGTATCAACGGCCAAACACGATTGACCATTCGGTTGCAATCGACTACCGATGAATTAACAGAGATTGTACTTGTTGGTTCCCGTCGTGGTGGCCGGATGAAAACAGAAACACCCGTGCCGGTAGACGTTGTGAATATCGGCCAGGTTAGTAATACAACATCACGAATGGACATTACGTCGATCTTAAATTATGCGGCGCCTTCGTTTAATTTCAATAAGCAAAGTGGAAGCGATGGGGCTGATCATATAGATCTCGCTACATTGCGCGGCCTGGGGCCAGATCAAACACTGGTCTTAGTAAATGGAAAACGCAGGCACCAAACTTCTTTTATTGCTGTTTTTGGAACGCGCGGTCGTGGTAATAGTGGTACAGATCTAAGTGCATTGCCTTTGAGTGCAATAGACCGGGTTGAAATATTAAGAGATGGTGCTTCTGCGCAATACGGATCGGATGCGATAGCGGGCGTTATCAATCTTGTATTGAAAAAAAACACTGGCGTATTTACAGGGAATGTGGGTTTTGGAACGCACTACGACAGAAAATACAATCCACATTTTGAAAAGGATTACGACCAGTACATTTATCATGGTGCATTCGACGGCAACGCGATAACATTCAATGGCAATTATGGTGTAAAGATTGGCGACAAGGGTGGCTTTATCAACTTTAGTGCTAACCTGTTGAGCCAGGCAAAAACTTTCCGCCAGGCATTGGACACTGCAGCAAATAGTTCCGATTTCATGTACACCAACGTTTATCGCCGCGCACACGGTGATGGTTCAGTAAAAAACGGCGGCGCTTTTGTAAATATGGAAGTCCCGTTGCAGGGAAGTACAAACTTCTATGCATTTGGTGGATACAATTTTAAAAAGACGGATGCTTTCGCTTTTACAAGAAACTGGTCTGCACGCCCGGACCGATTCCCCACTGATAACAATGGCAATATGATTTTTGTACCTGACATCATGGTACCAACAGGTGATGCTGATACCTTTTTCAATCCGCATATTCAAACCAAGATCAGTGACATCTCTGTAGCTGCCGGGATAAAAGGCAAATCAGCTGGTGGTTGGAATTGGGATATCAGTAATTCTTTGGGGCGAAACAATTTCCATTTTTATGGCGATAAAACGTTCAATGCTTCTCTCGGTTCTGCTCAAACGCACTTCGACGATGGTGGTTTTAATTTCTTGCAAAACACAGTGAATGCAATTTTCAGTAAGGAACTAACTTCTTCATTTAACCTTGCAGTTGGTGCAGAGTATCGCTATGAACGCTACGAACTGTTTGCCGGCGAGGAAGCGTCTTACAAAAATTACGATGCAACTGGGGAGAAAGCAACAGGAGCACAGGGTTTCCCTGGCTTCCAACCGGGTGATGAAGTGACAGATAACCGTTCAGTAGTTGGTGTGTTTGCAGATGCAGAGTATGATGTTACGTCGCGTTTCCTCTTAAACGGTGCAGTACGATTTGAAAATTATAGCGACTTCGGATCGACATTCAATATGAAATTAGCGAGTCGATTGAAGGTTGCGAATAATTTCAATCTTCGTGGATCAATAAGTACGGGCTTCCGCGCCCCATCACTTCAACAAATTAATTTTAGTTCGACGTTCACTACCGTGCAGGGAGGTACGATAGCGGAAGTAAAGATTGCTCCTAATTACAGTCCGATCACGCGCGCCGCTGGAATAGATGAATTGAAACAAGAAAAATCCCTAAATGCAAGTTTAGGTTTTGCCTGGAACCCAATTTCCGATCTGAGTGTGACTATCGACGGCTACCTGGTAAAAATAAAAGACCGCGTGGTATTGAGTGGCCAGTTTTCTGCAGACGATCCAACGTTGGATCCCGCACTTACCTCTGCGATGTTGCAATTAGATGTCGCGCTCGCGCAATTTTTCGCTAATGCTGTTAATACAACTAACCGCGGAATTGATATCATCATTGATTATAATAAGCGTCTCGGTAACGGAAACAATTTCCGCGGCTTATTTACTGCAAATTTCCAGAGTATGGATATTGATAAGATCAATGTTCCAGCTAAATTGAGTGGATCACAAGAATTACGCGCTACGTTTTTAACCGAAAGAGAACAAGCTTTTATTCTTGCTTCTGCCCCAAAATCAAAGTTTGCGATCAACCTGGAGTACAGTGTAGGAAAAGTTACGGTCGGTACGCGACTTACCCATTTCGGAAAAGTAGTGATCCTCGGATATGGCGATGGAACTGATACGGATTTCAGCCCGCCGTTTTCAAGGGGGGATTTATATGCCTTCGTGCCTGCTGATTCTGATAGCCGTCCTGTGAAAGATCAATTTAATTACAGTGGAAAATTGGTAACTGATCTATATTTCAATTTCAAAGTGAATCGCAATTTGTCGCTTGCATTGGGCGCTGATAATTTATTTAATGTGCATCCCGACCTTGGTATTAACCCGGATGCACGCGGCTGGGCATTCAACAACGAAACTGGCGGACCATGGGATGCGGTACAAATGGGAGGAAATGGAATGAGATTGTTTGTAAGGGTGGGTGTTACATTTTAATGGAGGTCTGAATGCCAGTATGTGCGAATGGCTAATGTGCGAATTCCTTAATTCGATTATGCCTCAGGTTTAAATGTGCGAAATATGCGAAATGTGCGAAATGCATTCATTCGAAATGTTTAATTGTACAATTGCAGCATGTGCGAATGGCTAATGTGCGAATTCATCCATTCGATTATCCCTCAGAGCAAGTGGGCAGAATTTGCAAAATCCTAAGTTCAAGTCATAAATTCAAATGCGGAAATGCCCTAGCTCTTCGAAAGCAATCGCACGACGATTGGTGACGTTGGTGAACATCGTAATTTATCTGCTAAAATAAGCT
>JACMLR010000157.1 GCA_014379515.1 Chitinophagaceae bacterium | reverse complement strand
TTAAATAAAGATTTCTACCATCAAACTGTTACATCCGCACAAGTAGAACAGTATATTAGTACCAATGCAGGGTATGATTTCTCGCTAATTTTCAATCAATACTTACGAACCACCCAGGTACCCGTTTTTGAATACCGGATCAAAGAAAATTCTTTTGAATATCGATTGGCAAATTGCACTGCTGGCTTAAAAATTCCAGTTCGATTAAGTGCGGGAAAAGAAATCAGTGTTGTCGCAACTACAGATTGGCAGGAATCCCAGAAGTATGCAGATTGGTTTAATGGTGATGCTTTTGCCTTGAATCGCAACTTCTATCTTAATGTCAGGAAAGTTGAATAAGGCATTTGTTGCGACGCTGACTACGACGAGGCATCCATATTTCGCAATCATTATCTTTACCGCATGAGCACCATCCGGCGGCAAAGCATTATTTCTTCGGGCATTGTTTACTTCGGTTTTGCGCTGGGCTTTCTTAATACTTATCTGTTTGCACGAGAAGGTGGGTTTACCAAAGAAGAATACGGGCTTACCGGACTATTCATTGCAATTGCAAACGTGATGTACTCGGTTGCCAATCTCGGGATGCAAGCTTATATCTACAAGTTTTATCCTTATTACCACGACAATCTTCCTCCGAAGAAAAATGATATGATGACCTGGGCGCTCGCCACAAGTATCATTGGATTTATTTTTGTAATGATTGGGGGATGGATTTTTCGCGACATGGTGATTAAAAATTACGGAACCAACTCGCCCAAGCTTGTTGTTTATTATGCCTGGATTTTTCCTTTCGGTTTTGGTTTGACGATTTACTCATTACTTGAAGCTTTTGGCTGGCAATTGAAAAAGTCGATCCTCACAAATTTCCTGAAAGAGGTTCAGTTTCGCTTGTTTACTACCATTTTGATTGTGCTCACGTTTTTTGGTGCAATCAACAGTTTTGATCTCTTCATCAAAATCTATGCGGTCACCTATCTCCTGCTTGCGGCGATCCTTGGCGGTTATCTCCTTTACACCAAACAACTTCATTTTACATTTTCCGTCAGCCGGGTAACGAAAAAATTCTTTAAAAAGATTGTAACGTTAATGTCGCTGATCTGGTCGGGTAATTTGGTATTCACTGTATCGAACGTGTTTGATTCGTTAGTGATAGCGGCAGTGATGGAGAATGGGCTTGCATACACTGCAATTTATACGCTTGCGCAAAATATTGCAAGCCTTATCCAGGCACCGCAACGTGGCATCATCTCTTCTTCAATTGCGGCGCTATCGCGGGCCTGGAAAGACAAAGACATGGAAAAAATCAAACGGATTTATCATCGCTCATCCGTCAATCAAATTATTTTCTCTGCAGGAATGTTTGTTTTGATATGGATAAACTTTACCGACGGTATTTACACATTTCATTTACAGAAAGATTATGTTGCCGCAAAGGAAGTTTTTCTTTTTATTGGATTGATGCGAATTATAGATATGGGAACTGGTGTTAATTCGCAGATCATCGGTACATCAACGTTTTGGCGTTTTGATTTTGTGACAGGAATTATTCTTCTCTCATTAACACTGCCGCTGAATTATTTTCTTACACGTACGCTTGGCGTTACCGGTCCTGCAATTGCAAACCTTTTTGCACTCACACTTTATAATTTTATTCGGTACTCTTTTCTTGCAAAGAGATTCAATATGCAGCCATTTACACTGAAATCGCTTTACCCTCTGCTTCTTGCGTTATTGGGCTATGCTGTTTGCCATTATCTTTTTGATGATCGATATGGCTTTCAATGGATTGTTCTTCGCAGCGTTGTCTTTCTGTTGATTTATGCTACAGGTGTAATTGCATTAAAAATTTCTCCGGACATTATGCCTGTGTTACAAACCTTAATGGGTAAACTTCGGGTCAGTCGTAAAAAGTAATTTTTATCGTGAAGATTCATTCTCCATCCGATACCTGCCTGCGCCTGCAAAGCGAGCGGAATAATAGGACTCATCGAGATCGCTTATCATAACGCCGGACGACGTTGATGCATGCGCAAATTTATTGTTCCGGAGATACACTCCAACATGCGATACTGCCTTTTTGCGTTGGGTTCGAAAGAATACAAGGTCTCCTTCCTGCAGAGCGCTTTTTTTAATTTTTCGACATTGAGTAAATTGTTCCTGCGAGGTCCGTGGTAACATCACACCGTAAAGTGTCACCAGGAAACTTTGAACAAACGCAGAACAATCAATACCAGTTGAATCGATACCACCATATCGGTATCGCGTGCCATACCATGATTCAAGAAATGTCAGCAACCGGTGATTCAACATTTCTTCGACAGGTGCATCTAACAGAATGGCATATTTAAATTGTAATTGGTAGAGAGTTTCAGGACTGTTCAATGCAGCTGTCGTGATTTCCTGAACACGGGGAGAATTGGTTTCTGGTGGAATTTCCTTTGGCAACTGATGAGTTGGCCTGGAAACAACTGATGGACTTACAACTGTCGTTTT
>JACMLR010000156.1 GCA_014379515.1 Chitinophagaceae bacterium | reverse complement strand
TATTCAACCCGATCAAATAAAATTTGGTTTTACAATGGATCGAACTGGCAACAGTTGATGTCCAATGCCGGCGGAATGGATAGTATCTGGTACACAAACAAAGACAGTATTGCATATACCAAAATGCGTTATGTCGGTATCAACCGGGATCTGTCGTTATCCCCCGCACAGGCTAACCTCGAGGTTAATGGCAGTTTATTGGTGCAATCAAAAATGCTTTATACCGGAACATCACCTACTGTAGCTCAAACATTTACTTTACCCAATTCCGATTCTCGCCTGTTATTAGGAAATGATAGCGTGTTTCGGGTTTTGGATCCCGGTGGTACCGCCTTCTATGGCGCAAATATGCGCTCGCATGCTGCTTCATTTACCGTAGATAAAGCTAACCAGGTAGGGTGGAAACTCAGCTTCGCTCAAAACGATTTTGGTCTTGGTACCGGTGATACCCTTTGGGTGGCAACAAACCAGGACGCAAGATTGAATGATAGCTATTCGTTTTTCCTCACGAACAGCAATGTAGTTCCACGCGAGATGATTCTGCCTGCAATGAGCGGTATTTATCTTTGGTTTAAAAGCGACAATACAAATTCGAATCGCGGATTTGACATAACGATCCGCAGATTGTATGGGCGAGATGAACCGCAACAGATCAACACCGCTGGAAATGCGCTTCGGTTCTCAAACGGTTCTTTTTCTGCTGGTACTAATGTTGAAAGCAAGGGTAGCCGTTCGGTAGCACTCGGCGAATCTTCGATCGCTAGCGGCGACAATTCCAGCGCAATTGGTTTGATGAACGAGGCGCAGGGAAACGGCTCCATCGCTATGGGCTCCGGGAATGTTTCAGTCGGTCGCGAATCCATTTCATTTGGATCATACAATCATTCTAAAAGCGCATCTTCCACAGCAATCGGATACAACAATCGAGCTATTGGCAGCTATTCGGTGGCGTTAGGTACTGCAACCACCGTTAAATCATACGCCGGACTGGCGCTTGGTTACTACAATGATACATCCGACAATCCTACTGTTTCGACGGGCGCTCTTGACCGGATCTTCCAACTTGGTAATGGACATGCAAATGTACGCCGGAATGCCCTGACGATTTTACGGAATGGAAATGTCGGCATTGGTGTGCTAGAACCTGAGTCGCTCCTTCACCTGCCAAATACAGCCGTTAACCGAAAGATCGTTTTATACCAAACAATACCGAACAGCGATCTTGATTATTTCGGTTTCGGTATCAACTTCGCCATCCTTCGCTACAATGTACCATTCGGAAATTATCATGTTTTTTACGGCGGTAGCAACGCAGTGTTTTCGATTAGTAGTATCGGGAATGCAAACCTATCGGGTACTCTTACACAAAACAGTGATGCACGATTGAAAAAAGATATCGTTCCGATTTCGAACGTGCTTGGGCGCATAACAAAACTAAATGGCTATCGATACAAGTGGAAGGATGCTCAACGAAGCCAACAAGCACAGATTGGCTTACTAGCACAGGAAGTGCTTGTTCAATTTCCCGAACTCGTTGAAACAGACATGCAAAACAATCTCAGTGTGAACTATAGCGGATTAGCTCCGCTGCTCATCGAATCGATAAAGGAGTTACAGCAACAGTTGAAAGAACAGCAATTGCAAATCGATGCACTCAAAAAGAAAAACTCAAAATCACTCAGATAAATTTAACAAACAAATTTTTTTATGGCAAGAAGTTTAACTGTTCGAATCCACCGCGTAACCTGTATTGATGAAACTGGTGGTTCGATCGCAGAGCGAATCGGAAACGATGAAATTTATATTTGCGGTTACGCAATTGATAACTCCAATAACGTTGTCGCCGTTCCACCAGTCTCTATTTATAGCAATTTCGACGACGGTGACGTCAAGCGATTTTCAACACCGCTTGTTTTCCACCAGTTTAATGTTGATGACAGCAATGCTAACCCGCAAAATTTTGCAGTCGGCTTTGTGCTTGTTGAGAAAGATATGAGTGGCGATGCACAAATGAGGCAATATGCAATTGAAGCAGCAGCAGCAGCGAAAAAAAATATTCGGGACACCGGTGCGCCCGTCGTACCTGGAAGCCCAGAACAATTGAACAAGTGGTCGCAAGCCGCCTTAAATGTTAGCCGGTGGATCATTGATAAAACACAAACGTGGAATGACGATTTCTTCCCACTTGTTTTACGCACGTCGTCGATTGCAAATGGAAACGTAAGTGACCCTTACATGGAATATTTTCAGGTGAAAGGGCACGATGGTACGTACAAGGTCGAGCATGACTGGCACTGGTAAACGACCATCATCAAAATCGTTTTTGATGCATCAAACTATTCACAACACAATTAAAACAACAATCGATGCGCTTATTATCAATGGCGATAATTTCTATTATACTCTTGGTTGAGTGTACAAGACCTGAAACGATGTCACTTGTCCCAATTGCAGATGGATTTTACGCTGTCTCTCCAACGTTAAAAACCGGCTCGGCTGGTTACCACAATTTTTCAAGCTCTTTCCAGTCAACTGATGGACAACTGTACCCAGGAGCCATTGTCGATCTTAAAGAATTTGCACCATTTGAAGTCGCAACCGTTCCAACGCCCATTGTGACAAGTGAAGGCGTTACAGGTTTGCTCGTGCGCCTATCTCCCGGAACGGGGGATGTCGCAATTCAGTTTTTTGGTGGTATCATCAAAAAGGTAAAGCAGGTACCTGCATTGAATGGATTTCTTTTTCCTGTAACGATAATTGTAGAAGACAAAGCCAGGCGATTAATACGATTCGATGGAAAGCCCAGTGATATCATTGCGTTACAAAAAGCCATCGAGCAAAAATTATAAGTCAGTTTTAGGGGGGTCGTACTTAGGCATTTGGGGGTAAATGCACATGGGCCACAATTGTGGCCCATGATTTTTTATATCGAATACATTGATCTTATCCCATGTTATGAAAGACCTTCTGCACATCGTCGTCCTGCTCCAGTCGCTCTATAAGTTTACTGACATCTTCCGCTTGCGCATCCGTTACGGGAACAGTATTGGTTGGAATCCATTCAAGCTCTGCACTCAGGGGATTAATGTTTTTATCTTCAAGTGCTTTTTGTAGATGTCCGAATTCAACAAAAGGACAACGAAGTATCAAAACCGGTTCTTCATTTTCACCAGTGCCTTCGCCCAATTCTTCAAGACCAAAATCGATTAGTTCCAATTCCAGATCATCGGGGTTGAGACCTTCTGGTTTTAATTTAAACACACCCATTTTTTTGAATTGAAACGAAACAGCCCCACTATTTCCCAATGCACCATTTCCTTTGTTGAAATGGCTTTTCACATTGGCAACGGTGCGAACGTGATTATCGGTTGCCGTTTCAACAACTAACGCAACACCATGTGGAGCGTATCCCTCATACAGGATCTCTTCATAGTTTGTCATGTCTTTCCCCTGCGCCCGCTTGATTGCCGCTTCAACTCTATCCTTCGGCATGTTCACGTTTTTCCCATTTTGCATGCATCGTCTTAACGCCGGATTGGTAGCGGGGTCGGGGCCGCCAACTTTTACAGCGATAGCAATCTCTTTCCCGATTCGGCTGAATTGTTTTGCCATTCGGTCCCAACGAGCAAACATGGTAGACTTACGAACTTCAAATATGCGACCCATGAGATTTTGATGTTTGTTTGATTATCCACAGCAATAGATTTTACTGCTGGAAGGACGGCAAAATTAAGGCTTGATGCCGAGTCAACCAAGCTAATGTCTAAAGTGACGAAACCCGCGCCTGGTAAAACACAACAGGTTGCGATGCTTGTTCGCGCGCCAGCCAAAACTGTTGATAATCCGCTGCGGAACTGGTTTTCATCGAAATCGACAATTCATATTCTTCGTCATTAATTTCCAGTTGAAAAAATGGCTTCGCTTCAAACAACTCAACAATTGCTTCAAGCAGATCGAGGCGGTTCTCATATTTTTCACTAACAGGTAGTAAATAAAATGAAAGGAGATGAGCGTAATTCGGCCCCGATCGGTCGCCGTCAATTGGTGGTGGATGATTCTTGAGCATCGGGTCGATCCCATAATCCTGCATTGCTAAGATGATCATGTTTTTAGAGGAGCTGCGTAGTGCAGAATCTCCGATCTTAACTTTAGTGCCGAGGCCTTTCAGCAAAAGATAGTTTTCTGTTTCCGATGCGATCTTCTGAAATATCTCTTTTAACATCGGTGTCTTTTTTATCAAGTTACCGCAATGCCCCGGAAATAAAAAAACCGTTCTCGAAAGAGAACGGTTTTGAATTCTATAAAGCTGATTATACTTTTAGTTTGCTATGATTCCTACTGTATCCGAAGTAGATGATCAAGCCTAACACCATCCAGGCAAGGGCACTGAGAAGTGTTACATTATCAAGAGATACGATCATCGCTGAGCAAACAAGAACGCCGAGGATGGGAACCAATGGTACCAAAGGAGTTCTGAATGGACGCGGAGTAGTTGGATCCGTTTTTCTCATGATGATAATACCAATACAAACAAGCACGAATGCAAGCAGAGTTCCAATACTGGTTAAGTCTCCAGTGATATCACCCGGGATCAATGTTGCGAATGTTCCAACAAAGAGGAACAACAACATGTTGGATTTGTATGGAGTTCTGAATTTCGGATGAAGTTCAGAAAACACTTTTGGTAAAAGACCATCGTTCGCCATTGAGTAGAACACCCGGCTTTGACCCATCAACATCACGAGGATAACAGAAGAGAAACCCGCAAGAATACCAACCGTGATAAGTGTCGATAACCATCGATAACCTTCCATATAAGTATCAATCGCATAGGCTACGGAGGCTTCTTTTCCTTCTTTTACAAAATCCGTAAAAGGTGCAACTCCGGTAAGAACCCAGGAGAATAATACATAGAGTACCGTACACACGGCCAATGAACCGAGAATACCAATTGGCATATCTTTCTTCGGATTTTTTGCTTCCTGAGCTGCGGTGGAAACAGCATCGAAACCAATGAAAGCGAAAAACACAATCGCGGCCCCTCGAAGGACCCCTCCCCATCCGTGGCGGAAGAAGTCGGTATATGTATACTCCTTACCATCTGGCAGTATAGCAGGCGGTGCGTCTGCAGGAATCATGTAAGGTGTATGATTATCGGGATTGATAAATTGCCATCCAATTATGATAAAAGCAATAACGATGGACAATTTGATGATAACGATAATACCATTTACAAAGGCCGACTCCTGCGTTCCTTTTATCAATAACAACGATAATAACAACAAGACAATAAGAGCGGGTGCATTCAAAATACCAGAGTGAAGAACACCTTGTGCGTCGAGTGCCGATTGAAACGGCGAGTGCGACCATTCATAGGGAATTCGCCCTCCTAACAATTTGTTTAAAAATTCACTCCATGCGATGGAAACTGTTGCGGCTCCTAATGCGTATTCCAATATCAATGCCCAACCAATAATCCAGGCTACCAATTCTCCCATTGTAGTGTAAGCGTAAGTATAAGCGCTTCCGGCAATCGGAATCATCGAAGCGAATTCTGCATAGCATAAACCAGCAAATGCACAACCAATCGCCGCGATGAGAAATGAAATTGTAACGGCAGGACCTGCGTGCTGACCAGCAGCAGCGGCTGTTCTCACAAATAAACCGGCGCCAATGATTGCACCAATACCAAGGGCGACCAACGCACCTGCGCCAAGTGTTCGTTTTAGTCCTTTTTCAGAGTCAGCAGCCTGTGCCAACAGGGCGCTGAGTGATTTTTTACGGAACAAACTCATAATAGTTCGTTGTTGGTTAGTTAATTAATGATGGTTTTAGAAGGCGGAAAGATAAGGATTTATTAATACCAAAAAATTGAATCTAGACCTGTAAACAGCCCCGATAACTGGTTTCAATGAGTCCATTTTAAACAATCAAATAGTGTCTTTAATCTTATATTGCGAACCATATTTTAAATCAAGGGATTTATGAAGAAAGGAAATAACCTAACGCTCTACATTGTAATAGCACTCGTTGTTGGTATTGCTTTAGGCTTCATATTGAACTCGGGATATGTGAAAGAAGAAAATAAGGCGATCGCTGCCGCAGATGTTCGTATCAACCAAATCAATTCTGCCCTTGTCACCACAACGGATACAACGAGTCCATCATACAAGCAATTGGTTGCAGATCGCGTAGCACAAACAAAAGTCAAGAAAGAATCTCTCGCAAAACGCGATAGTAAAACCGATCCGTTTGCATTGTTAGCAGATGTATTCCTTCGATTAATAAAAATGATCGTTGCCCCACTCGTTTTTTTTACGCTCGTTGTTGGTGTAGCGAAACTTGGTGACATGAAAGCCGTCGGACGTATCGGCGGAAAAACAATGCTCTGGTTTATCTCCGCTTCACTTCTCAGTCTTACACTGGGTATGATTCTCGTAAACTTTTTCGAACCAGGCATTGCAATGCATCTTCCCTTACCAGATAAGGGTACCGAAACCG
>JACMLR010000155.1 GCA_014379515.1 Chitinophagaceae bacterium | reverse complement strand
CCGGTGAAATTATTAAATGGATCGGCGCTTACACTGATATACACGACCAAAAAACGATCTCGGATAAATTAGAAAAGTTAGTAGTGGAACGAACTAAAGAGTTGCGGCGATCAAATGATGATTTGCAACAATTTGCTCATGTCGCATCACACGACTTGAAAGAACCTGTCAGAAAGATCAAAACTTTTACCGGTCGGGTGAAAGAAGAACTTTCCGGCCAACTCAATCCTAAAACCGAGTTGTACCTGGCAAAAATTGAAAAGGCCGCTAACAGAATGTATACGATGATTGACGGAGTTTTGCTTTACTCATCTGTAAATGCTTTTCAATTAGCAGAGGAACAAGTAGATCTCAATGCAATTATTGATGATATTAAATCTGACCTGGAATTGATAATTGGATCTAAAAACGCAACGATTGACGCGTCGAACCTTCCTACTCTTACAGGCTCGCCGGTTTTAATTTATCAGCTATTATATAATTTAATTAATAACTCCCTCAAATTTTCTAAATCTGCCGTGCCGCCAATTATCACCGTTTCTTCTTTTGAGGTTGATCCTAATTTAAAACTGAAGCACTCACTCCCGGAGGACATCGGCTACTATGGTATTCGCATACAGGACAACGGTATTGGTTTCGAACAAAAACTTTCAGAGGTAATTTTCGATACATTTTCCCGCTTAAATTCGAAAGACCAATTTGAAGGCACCGGGCTGGGGCTAGCGCTCTGCAAAAAGATTGTAGAACGGCACGGTGGAATATTATATGCACAAGCAGAACCCGAAGTTGGCGCAACATTCAGTGTGATTTTGCCTGTGAAATTGAATGATTCACAGTCGAACGCGCAGCAAAGGCAATAGATGATAGTCCCGCGCTCAATGAGTACGCTGAAATGTTGAGAAAAGGATATTAGGGTTCATATCGGGTGCACTTAAAATAATTAAACTATAATTTACATATCTACGTATTTATAGTTCTTTTTACGGATGCGCATTTCAGTTATCATACCAACCTATCGCGAAAGCAAATCAATTCAGCGCTTAATCGAATACGTCCAACGATTCGCTCAAAATGGTGTAGCCGAAATTATCGTCGCAGATGCTGGCAGCGACGACAAGACTGTCGAAATCGCCCAACAGGCCGGAGCTTTAACCGTAATATCTCCGTTGAAAGGAAGAGCCGCACAAATGAATTATGGTGCCTCTTTTGCAACAGGTGATATCTTATATTTCGTTCATGCAGATGTTCTTCCACCCGCCACTTTCGCGCAGGATATAAGGCGAGCTTTAGCCGAGGGATACGAAATCGGCCGCTACTACATGAAATTTGACAGCAACAAATGGTACCTGAAGATCAATGCATTTTTCACCCGCTTTGATTTTTTTGTATGTTATGGCGGCGATCAAACTCTATTTGTAGATAAACGGCTATTTGAAAAAGCAGGAGGCTTTAAATCCGACATGCTCATCATGGAAGATTTCGAGTTTACAAAACGAGCAAGAAAAATCGGACGTTACAAAATTCTAAAGAAAGGCGCGTTGATTTCCGCGAGAAAATATAGCCATAATAGTTGGTGGCAGGTGCAAAAGGCCAACAACAAGATTGTCACTATGTATCGGCATGGCGCGAGTCAAAAAGAAATGGTCGAAACATATAAGCAAATGCTCAAGTTCGAATAGAATTCTAAACTCGTACTGCCGAAATCACCAATTAATTCTTGCTTAGTTGTTTAATTACGTCCTCGAACAACTGGCTCAGAATTTTATCTGATTTACCAGCTATCTCTATAATCTCCGAGATATTTATTGGTTGCAAATTTTCAGGATCACATTCATCGGTGATAACGCTTACAGCAACGCATTTTATCCCAACTTGATTGGCAACAATAACTTCGGGAACGGTGCTCATCCCTACCATATCAGCACCTGTTGAACGGAGCCATCTGTACTCCGCCTTCGTTTCGAGATTCGGTCCCATTACGGAAATATAAGTACCCCGCTGTAAAGGAGTATGTTCATTAGAAGTTGCAGTGTCAAGCATGTTCATCAGTTCAGCGTCATAAGGTTGGCTCATGTCTACAAATCGTTGTCCAAACAAGGGGTCGGATAGACCTCGCAAGGGGTTATCGGGTAGAAGGTTAATATGATCTTCAACGATCACCAGATCACCCTTACGGAATGCTGGGTTCATTCCACCTGCCGCATTACTCAAAAACAAATATTTAATTCCCAATTCCTTCATAACACGGATTGGGAAGGTGATCTGTTGCATTGTGAATCCTTCGTAATAATGAAAGCGCCCTTGCATTATAACCACATTCGTGTCACCCACCTGTCCAAATATCAGGGAACCTTTATGAAATTCCACAGTTGACTCGGGGAAATAAGGTATAGATGAATACGGTACAGAAACAGGATTACTTATTTTTTCTACCATATTGCCCAGGCCGGTTCCCAGTACAATACCCACTGTTGGAACCCCGAAGCCAGATTGCTGAAGATAATAAGCGCTTTCCTTTACAGTATCATAAGTCAGATTCATTCACCTAAATTTAGTTGTCAAAACTTTCAAGGCTCAATTTACGTAGTTATCTCACCAACGGTTTCACCATCAATGCTTAAACAAAAAAAAGTCATACTAGCCTGCCTTTTTTGCACATGCGCATTTGTTACAAGCGCCCAGCAAAACGCCGTCATTGGTAGTCGCATAACCGACTTCCCCATAGCTACAATACTTAATAATGGGTCTGCATATACTTCTTTTCGCAACACACATGACAAACTGTTGATTCTTGATTTTTTTGGAACCTGGTGTGGCCCTTGTTTAAAAGTACTCCCCAAATTGACTACGCTTCAGCAAAAATATAAGGCGGAAGTGAATATCATTCTTGTTTCAGAGGAGAGCAAATCCGCGCTCGAGCAGTTCATTCAAAAAAGGTCAACCTTTTCGCTCCCGATAATTATTGACGAGAAGAAAGATTTTATCAAACGATTTCAACCACCTTCTTATCCTTTTACCGTTGTCATTAATAAAAACGGAGTCATTATTGCAGTCCCTTCCCAGGAAGAAGTGAATGAACAAAACATATCAGAGTGGTTGAAAATGCCAGATCAAGTAATGAAAACCGAAAATTCAGGTAATGGCCGAATATCAACAGCAGTCGATTCGCCAACCCATTTTGCCGGATCGAAAAATGCGCTTATCCAACTCTCGCAACAATTTGTTTATGCAGCAAAAACTGGCGACTCCGTTGCGGGCTTCGAAAGACAATTAAAATTTTTAACCTTAGACTCACTTTTATCGGGGCTTGAAACAGACGACGACAAAAAGGCTTTCTGGATAAATATCTACAATGGTTATACACAGGCTACATTGAAGAAAAATCCGGACCAGTATAAAAAAAGAAATCAATTCTTTTCAAAAAAGCAAATTGAGATTGCCAGCAGAAAGTTTAGCCTCGACGAAATCGAACATGCAATCCTGCGGCGATCTAAAGTAAAGTGGGGATTGGGGCTTTTGAATAAATGGTTTCCCGGCAAAGTTGAAAAGAGGCTGCGCGTAGATAAACTTGACTATAGAATACATTTTGCGTTGAACTGTGGTGCAAAAAGCTGCCCTCCTATCGCGTTTTATAAGTCTGAAAATTTAAATAGTGAGCTTACCATTGCTACAAAAGCATACTTAAAAAGTGAAGTGGAATATGATCAGACGGCGAACGTCGTAAAACTTCCACGACTGATGAGTTGGTTCCGCTATGATTTTGGCGGAAAAAGAAAGATGATTCAATTACTACAAGATTTGTCCCTCGTTCCGCCGGGTAAGAATCCAAAAATAAAGTTCAACAAATACGACTGGGATCTGTTTCTGGAAAATTATAAATAATACATATGAACAATCATTACTACAATGCTGAAGACTTAGGAAAATTCAGCAGTATCAGCGAGTATCAAAAACCGTTAGCCGACAAATTTTTTGCGTGGTATGGTGAAGTCTTTGCCGAAGGCAAACTTAGTGCAAGAGAGAAGTCGTTGATCGCTTTAGCTGTTGCTCATGCCGTTCAGTGTCCCTATTGCATTGACGCATACAGCGGGGATGCATTCGAGAAAGGTTGGAGTGAGGAGCAAATGATGGAGGCTGTTCATGTTGCCGGAGCAATTAAAGGTGGTGCTGTATTGGTACATGGCGTTCAAATGATGAATAAGGTGAAGCAGATTGCAATGTAATGGCCGTAAACCAGTAAATGAATATGAAATCTCTAAAGGCACAACATCACTTATTAGCTGAATCCAGCGAGCAATTGGAAATTCTTGAACATGGAAGGAATCATGACAAAGCATTCGCATTAATACCCTTTCAGCAAAAGCTGGAAGCCAGCGGGCTCTTCCCATTGAAACCAACCCAATTGGAAGTTTTTCAGATCAACGTTGGAAAAATGTGCAACCAGGTTTGCAAGCACTGCCATGTAGATGCCGGTCCCGACAGAAAAGAGATTATGACCCGGGAAACGATGCAGCAGTGTTTGAGTATACTTGCAGACAACACATCCTTTAAAACCGTCGATCTTACAGGTGGTGCACCCGAATTGAATCCCGACTTCAGATGGTTTGTGGAGGAGATAAGAAAATTAGGGAAACATGTAATAGTGAGATGCAATCTCACAATTATTCTTGCAAATAAAAAGTTTCACGACTTACCAGAATTCTTCAAGCAACATAATATAGAAGTTGTTTCATCTTTACCTTTTTATTCCAGGGAAAGAACAGATCGGCAACGTGGAAACGGTGTTTTTGAAGACTCAATAAAAGCATTACAAATGCTGAATGAGGTGGGCTATGGTAAGCCGGAAAACCAACTAAAACTTAATCTCGTTTACAACCCTGCAGGAGCATTTTTACCAGCATCTCAAACCATTTTGGAATTAGAATTCAAAGAGGCATTGAAAAAAGACTTTGGGATAACGTTTAATTCCTTGTACACGATTACAAATATGCCGAT
>JACMLR010000154.1 GCA_014379515.1 Chitinophagaceae bacterium | reverse complement strand
GACGGTGTATATCACATCCTTCAATTTGCAACGGAGAATCATTGGATATCGGATCTGGCGAGTTTCCATAAGATGACCCGGTCCATGTTCGACATAGACGCTCTTGAAGATACTGTTGTTCTTAGGATATCGCACAGTGAACTGATCGACTTATATATCAAAGCACCCAAGTTTGGTAGAATTTTCAGAGTGCTTTTAGAAAACCACTTTATGCAGCAGCAAGAGCGAATCGGGCAACTCTTTAGTTCAACTGCCGAGGAACGTTACCAATTATTTCTTGAAACATATCCCCACCTTCAAAACAGGCTTTCACAGGTACAAATAGCCGCGTATCTCGGAGTTACCCCTGAATTCCTTAGCAGAATTCGCAGCCGCATGGCGAAAGGCGACAAATAATCTTAAACTAGATCAATACTTTTTCTTAAACCAGGTCATTGGTAGACCCTGGCAGTTTGATGTTCCTTTGTATCAACAAATTATTCATCAACAAAACAAAAGTATATGTCAACTAACAAATCAAAAGTAGCCGTAATCGGCTTAGGAAACATTGGAAAAGCCGTTGCTTCGAACCTCGTTAAAGGTAATCGTGAGGTAATTCTCGCCAGTCATAAAATTGAGGACGCGAACGCGCTCGCTTCTCAGCTCGGTAGGTTGGCAAAACCAGCTGATGTAAAAACTGCTATTAAAGAAGCCGATATCGTTATCATGTCGGTTTGGTTCAGCACTATCCAAGAGCTATTTAAACAATACGCAACTGAACTTAAGGACAAGATTATTATCGATCCATCAAACCCTATTGCACCGGATGGCAATGGTGGGTTTAAGAAAATCATTGGTGCTGACGAATCAGCCGGGCAAATTCTTAAAGGCCTTGTTCCAAATGGTGCAAAACTTGTGAAAGCACTTGGATCGCTAGGGGCAGGATCACTAGCAGGTGAGGCATTCCAAAACCCTACCAAAGTGTTGTTTTATGCTTCCGATGATAAGAGCTTAAATAACTCGGTTGAAATATTGATAAAGGACAATGGATTTGAAGCGGTGAATATCGGTGGAATTGATCAATCAATTAAGATGGAGGTTTTTGGCGAATTGCACGAGTTCGGTGCGCTTGGGAAAGCTGTTACTAAATCTGAATTGAAACAAACTGTTTAACTATTAATTCGAAGGAAATTTTAAATACAATAATCATGAAAAATCTATTAATTATAACTTTGCTTGCTCTCACTATAACAGTGCAGGCCCAATCTGAAAAATCAAATAAGTCCACCACAGACAAGCAGGCAATTGAAAAATTGATCATTGAGTATGGTGACGCAATCAAATCAGCAAGTGTTGAAAAGGTGTTAGCTGTTTTTACAAAAGATGGGGTGCTCATCGCACCAGGTGCGCCAACTGCAACGGGTCAGGATCAGTTGAAGGGCACGTATGAATATGTGTTCAGTGCAATCAAATTGGATCTTACCTTTACGATCCTGGAGGTTACCATCGATAAAGACTACGCGGTCGTAAGAAGTGAGTCTGCGGGTACAACAACTGTGCTTGCTAACAACCAATCGGCACCAGACGCTTACAGAGAATTGTTTGTTGTGAAAAAAGAAGGAGGCACATGGAAGATCGCTCGCTACATGTACAATAAGACTAAGTAATTAGCATTCTGATTTAGTTTTCTTCATTGACCAGGTTCCTCAAAAGTATCATAAATGCAGTTTCATTTTTAACAATTCAACCATGAAAAAACTTCAATTGTCCATTTTGTTATTCTTATGCACGATGAGTGTATTTGGTCAGAAGCAGACACTTACTCTTCTAAAACAAAAGTTTGAATTGCATAACGTTACAGGCTCTATCATTAAGTTCGAAGGAAAAGAAGTGCTTAAAATTGAAAGGGATTTAAAAGCGCTTCCATTTGATGTCAACAATATCGAAGGTACGGTTGATGAACCTCACTATGCCCGGCTTGTCGACCTGGAAGACTTTGAGAACGGAACGATTGAAGTGAAGATGTATAGCCAGCTTCAAGATCCGCCACCTTACCCCGGTGTTGCAGGATTCATTGGCATATATTTCAGAATTAAAAAAGACGATTCGGCCTTCGAGGCAATTTACATGAGACCCAAAGTAGGCAGAGCCACCAAACAATTGTTCAGAAATCATGCAGTTCAGTATATTTCATATCCACATGCCAAATTTGATACACTAAGAAAGAGTTATCCTCCGGGCTCTTATGAAGGATCTGCTCCCGTTTCACTAAACGAATGGATTAAAATGAGAATTGAAGTAAATGGTGAAACTGCCGAGATGTTCATTAACGATATGAAGTATTCTTCTTTTATAGTAGATAAAATGTTAGGCAAGCATAAAATAGGAGGGCTTGGATTGTATGTCGACATTGGAACTATTGGATACTTCAAAGATCTAAAGATTACTAAAAGAAAATTAGTAGCGCCTGAAAAAGATGTTGAAAAGGTAGATGACATTTAATTTATTCTTGGAAGCAAATAATTTGTAATTAGTTCCCGATGCAGAATCTTCTCAACTTTGACTATCAGAACGATAAGGAGCGTAAGTGAACTACAAACGTCTTTAGGCTTAACTAAACGACATTAACCTTAGCACCCACCTACATTACGCATCGCATAAATCACATTGCCAGAAACCGATAAGTTGAAAATGTCATGGTCAATTGAAGGAAGCAAGAGCTTCCATGTCTTTCCATTGTCTGATGAACCAGATATGCCGTTCTGGTGGCTGCAAAATAAATTTTCACCAACCTCAACAATATTAAAAACGTAAACAGGAAGTCCGTCATCAATAGATTGCCAGGTGTTTCCGTTGTCATGCGATGTTCGTACCCGAAATCTTCTTTCCTGAGACTCTGTTATAGCGGCAAACCCACCATTGATTCGTTGTACATCCATACCGTGGTCACCTTCACTTGTCACCAAATTCCAGTGGTCGCCATTATCCGTAGACCGTATTATGCCTTTCTGAGTTACGCCCATGAGTACACCACCTGATTCTACCAATTTCCTGACCCCCTTCGATGCCGCAAAGACCGGATTCCAGGCTTTCTCAGCGTCAGAGAATTTAAACAAGCCTGAGTTTGTTCCGATGAAAACTGTGCCTTTGTCAGTTTCAAAAAAAGTAACTACATCTTTAGACTGAAAATTCCGATATATCGGCAACCAATCTTTTTTTCCCTCTATCGTTTGCAAAATTTGCCCATTATTATAATTGAATGCCAATATCCCCGTCTTGCTGGGGAACATAGCGACTTGATTGTCGGATAAAATCTCTTTGCTCCAATTAGGAACTGTGGAATTTTGTTTATTGAAGAACAATCCATCTCCAGCGCGTAAATAGAAGCCATTGCTAGTAGCAAAGCCTCCACCTATCATGAAACCTTCCTGACCCGAATTGTCGGGAAGTCCTTCGGTAATGTCCTGCCAAGTCCGTCCGCCATCAACCGATTTGAAAACGATTTTTGCAGTCACCGACTTAATGCCAGTAGAATTCTGTTTGACAGGAATGACTGAATCTGATGGCATAAGTTCTGACGCCTGATTTAATACCATGAGAAATGGAAAGAATGCGAAAAAAACAAGGCTGTATGTTTTCATGACTTTAACTGGATTGGTAAAATAACAACGTAAGAATATTGGCCTTCACTACACGCCCATCACGCGATACCGTGCGTTGTTTTTCGTGAAGTACCCAAAGCTAAAGCTTCCTACGCGGCCATGTGTAAAAGGCTTGTAAAAGAATGTTAACGAAATGTAAAATTGCAACAGTATGAGCCCGATGCTCAAAAGCTCAAGCAACAAACTAGCAACAAAAAGGCCTAAATAACCCTAATAATTGCCGAGCAAGTCCAAGTGCTATTTAAGTAACGTACTGATCTTAAAGTGTTGAGTGGATTTTTTTAGGGATGTTGAGGTATCTCATTTCCCGATACAAAATGTGCCCACTCTTGATTGTCAGTGTGTTTACTGATTCGAGTAACAAAATGATAACAAGAATTACCAAGAAAACGCTCAACAACTCTAAACATCCCCAAAGAAATTTTAAGCGTTTCGTTGCCCTATGAACAAAGGTAGCAGAGTGACGTGGATCGTCAAAGATTAGTTTCACGTTTGAGTCGCGAGAGAATGTCAATGATCTCGCTAGCAATCAATACTGATTTATCAGCGGCCTGTAGCTTTACAGTAATCATGGGAATAATTCGATATGTGAAACAAAAAACTTTGTTGTGTTTGACGATCGAATGATTAAGCTCGTATTTAGTCTTTACAAAACAGGTCCATCACAATTTGTTTTTCCTTAGCAGATGTATGAAGGCGCCTCATGCACATCGTAAGAGGAAAAGTATAGTCCTTTATTTTCTGTGCAAGCGTTGTTACGGGAAGAAGATCGGAATGGAAGAGTGTTACGTGAGCTTCTGGTTTTAGTCCGCTACGCTACTCGCCACTTGCCCGGTAGAAATATATAGTAACATAACCTTGATGGTAATCATATTGCTTCGACCATCAAGGATGGTGCAATGTTGGTTATCCTTCTTTTTAAAAAATATCATCTAAGCCAAATGTTAGGCATCAAAGGTTGGATTTGCAATTTCCGTCCAAAAACGAACGGATTCGGTCAGCTACGGACATATTCAACTAGTACAAATTGATGTGGTTCATCAGATTCCCACTTTTTCAATTGGTTTAATTCTTGGTAGGAGGCCATTTTAAACTATCTCATGCTAAGCAACTATTTCAAGATCGGTTTTCGCAATATCATTAAGAATCCTCTGCAATCGGCCATCAATGTGTTGGGGCTTGCTTTGGGCATTGCCTGTGTATTTCTTATTTCGGTTTATACTGAGCATGAACTCACTTACGATCAATATTACCCTGATTATCAAAACTTGTATCGAATCACCTGGAATAGCGACAATCCTCAGACACGCACCCCGCACCCGATGGCACAGGCTATGGTTTCTGATTTCCCTGAAGTGGAAAGTGCAGTGAGCTTGTCGCCTTACTGGGCTGCAGGCCTGACAAGAAGAATATTTTCTGTTCGAAACCTGGAAAAAAATATTCGCTTCGATGAACGCAATGCACTCATGGTAGACACTACCTTCTTTGATGTATTTCAATTGCCAATAGTACGAGGCGATGGAAAAAAAGCACTGAAAAGCGTGAACGGTATTTTGTTATCGGAAAGAATAGCTAAAAAGTATTTTGGTGACGAGGATCCTATTGGCAAGCACTTGGCGATTAATGCTGACACGGTGTTGGCAGAAGTGATGGCCGTGTTTAAAGATGTTCCCGAAAAAAGTCATTTTCATTTCGATATACTGGGGTCATACTTTAGGGAAAAATCGAGAGACCCGGGCAATGCTTATTATAGCTGGGCAGACTTTGGCCATTTCAATTATTTAAGACTGAAACCGGGAGCTGACCCAAAAGCGCTCGAAAAGAAATTGATGCCGTGGGTACGTAAGTATCTTACTGCAACCGATGAAGAATACCGTGAAGCTATTGCCAACGGAGAAGGTTTCCGTGTGCAACGGGTAACTGACATTCATTTGAAGTCTAATCTTCGCTGGGAATTGGAATCAAATGGGAACGTTGGGTATGTGTACATTATGGCGGCTGCCGCTTTACTTACGCTCCTCATTGCATGTATCAATTTCATGAACCTGATGACTGCCAAATCGGCTGAGCGTGCCAAGGAAATTGGAGTAAGGAAAACATTGGGTGCTTTTCGCAGGCAGCTTTCACTTCAATTTTTGAGCGAAGCCGTTTTAGTGGCGATGCTGGCTGTTGGATTGGCTGTGCTTTTTGTGGAAGCCAGTTTGCCTATTTACAATTCCATTACTGGTCAGTCTTATGAACTACGCTATTTACAATCCTTACCGTTATTGATTGGCGTAGGATTGCTCACTGGAATTTTTGCCGGTGCGTATCCATCATTGGTTCTGTCGGCAATTCGCCCGCACTCCATATTAAAAGGAAAGTATATTGGGTCATCGCAGGGCACTACCTTGCGCAACGTGTTGTTGGTGGTACAATTCAGCATTTCGATGATATTGATCACTGGAATGGCTGTAATTTTCGATCAGCTTAATTACATCCGCGACAAAAATCTCGGCTTTAAAAAAGAGGAAGTGTTGGTTGTTGCAGTGAAAGATCGTTCCGTAAGGTCGCGAATGGAAGATTTAAAAACAGAATTGCTGAGGATGGACGGTGTGAGGTCAGTCTCCGCCAGTTCCAATCTCCCGGGCAGTCAGTTCAATCAAAATACCATTTCGTTGGTTGAGAATCCTGAAAATGATATTGATGTGTCAGAGGTTTTTGTGGACTATAGTTTTGCCAGTACATTGGATATTGAACTGGTCGATGGTCGCTTCTTTGCAGTGGAAGATCGTAACAGCTCTAATGTTGGGTTTGTAATCAACGAAACGGCAGCCCGCCAACTCAATTCAGGAACCATTTTAGGAAAAGAAATCCAATGGTTCCTGTATGAAGATCGTGAGCCATTGAAAGGAAGGGTAATTGGTGTGGTCAAGGATTTTCACTTTCAATCGCTGCACGAACCGGTGCGACCTTTGTTGTTGGCCCTTTCACCGTCATACAATCATTTGGTAATTAAAATGGATCCATCCAATTTTGATGCGAAACTGACTCAAATCAAAGGCATCTATGGTAAGTTTGATAACAGCTTTGAATTTGAATTCTCTTTCCTGGATGACCAACTGAATTATCAATACGCTGCTGAAGAGCGGACCGGCATCATCTTCGCTACTTTTGCCTCGTTGGCAATTGTGATCGCGTGCTTTGGTTTGTTCGCTATGGCTATGCTCGTATTTAACCAACGAGTAAAAGAAATCAGTATCCGGAAAGTGCTTGGCGCTTCAGCATCGGGATTAATCTTCTTGCTGCTTAACAATTTCACTAAACTTATACTGATCGCAATCCAGATTGCAACCCCAGTAGCCTGGTGGATGATGGATCAATGGCTTGATAATTTCACCTACAAAGTGGGAATTCATCCCGTCATTTTTGTCGGCTCCGGAATAATTCTTCTGATTATCTCGTGGGTAACACTTAGTTACTTCACATTAAAAACAGCGAGAATCAATCCTGCCCAAACATTAAAAACTGAATGACGTTTTTTTCAATCGAATATTAATTTTCAAAAGTAGACCTGTAGAAAAAATTTAGTCTTCAGTTTTTTGGCCACGGATTTTTTTTAGCGGTGGAATTTTCTCAGACAAGCGTTTTACTTAATAGTATATTTTTTTTCATTGTCGAATCTGTGATGAAGAAGCATAATCGAATCCGTAAAAGGTTAACGAAGACGACTTTTTCATCCGGATTGTTACCGGTAATTTTTGTTACTCGAGAATTGCTGTGTTTTTTGATGTAACTATCTGATTATCAATTACTTCCCGATACAAAACTTCGAAAAAATATTTTCTAAAAGATCATCCGTTGTAATAGTACCGGTTATCTCACCAAGATAATGCAACGATTGCCGGATATCCATCGCCAGGAAATCACCGGTAATACCGGAGCCCATCCCTTGCAACACCCGGTCTAGTGATTCGTGCGTCTGTAATAAGTTTTGATAATGGCGTAAGCTCGTTACCAATACATCACCGGATTTAACGGTGCTTACCTGAAAGAAGGAGAGTAGTTTGTCTTTTAATTGCTGGATATTTGTTTTGTTGGAAGCTGAAATAAAAATAAAATCTTCTTCCTTCAAT
>JACMLR010000153.1 GCA_014379515.1 Chitinophagaceae bacterium | reverse complement strand
AATAAATGAAAAATCAATCAGGTATCAGTAAATCGAGAATCGGCCGAAATGGAATCGAGCAACGACAGGCGCTTTCGAAACGACTCGAAGTATTGAAAACATATAAGATCTATATTAACGGGCAGTTCCCAAGAACTGAATCGGGAAGATATTATGTTGCTACAAACACTAAAGGAAATCAACTTGCTAATATTTGTCAGGCGTCCAGGAAAGATTTTCGCGAAGCTGTTGTTGCCGCACGAGCTGCAGTAAAAGGATGGTCGGCACGCGCCGCTTTTAACCGCGGGCAAATTCTCTACCGGATGGCTGAGATGCTTGAAGGAAGACGTTCTCAATTTATCGAAGAACTTATTCAACAAGATTCAACACGCAATGCTGCTACAAAAGAAATAAACACATCAATAGACCGACTCATTTATTATGCAGGTTGGTGTGATAAATATCAGCAGGTGTTCGGATCGGTAAACCCCGTTGCTTCTTCTCATTTTAATTTTTCAGTACCTGAGCCGATGGGCGTAGTTGCTGCTATTGCATCACAAGAAACTTCCTTGCTTGGGCTCGTTTCAGTTATCGCCCCTGTCATTGCCGGTGGGAATTCAATCATTGTTCTGGCATCGCAATCCAAACCGCTCTGTGCAATTTCATTTGCCGAACTCTTAAACTCGTCTGACTTGCCAGGAGGTGTTGTGAACATTCTTACAGGTTTCCCGGAAGAACTCGCTGCTAATTTCGCCACCCATATGGATGTTAACGCTGTTATCAGTTGTCTCTCAACATCAGCATTAAATAAAGAATTGCAGGAAAAAGCTATTTCGAATGTTAAAAGAACATTTATTTATGACTCGACAAATTGGTGGTCAGCTGAGGGGGAGTCGCCCTACCTTATTATGGATACACAGGAAATTAAGACAACCTGGCACCCCATCGAAAATGTTGGTGGTGGCGGAGCGAAATATTAATCCTGGCTGCCTGCATCCATTGGTACCGTTTTTGAGTCTTTGAATACAAATGTTCTATATGAGATTATCGATTGTTTGCTTTTTTGTTTTAGCTGGGTTTCTTTCAAACGCCCAGGACAGCAACAGCGTCGTCGTTCATAAAGATCCTCGCATCGATATTCTTGTAAGAAAACAGATTGAGGTTAACGAACTAACTACCCGCGAAGCGCGTCGTTATGTTCACGGCTTTCGCTTGCTGGTCATCAGCACAAACAATCGTGCTAAAGCGGATGAAGCAAAAATGACGGTAAATAAAAACTTTCCAGAGATCACTGCATATCTTATGTACCAGTCTCCTTATTTCAAATTGAAAGTTGGAAATTTCCGCGACCAGAAAGAAGCAGAATCCTATCTAAAGAAATTGCAAGCCTTTTTTCCAACGGGTGTTTATATGATCCGGGATATGATTGAAGTCAACCCAGATAAGTCTGCTGAACGCTGATCCTACACCAACGGTTATTTCTCTGAATGGATATTCGCTATTTTTGACCAATGAACGCGTTAAAACAGGCGATACAGGAATCGGCAAAAAAATATCACAAGGAATTCATTTCAGTTAGAAATCATCTCCACTCTCATCCGGAATTAAGTTACCAGGAATTTGAAACAAGTGAATTTATTCAGCAGCAACTGAAACAATTCGGTATTCCATTCGAAGTGAAAGCGACAACCGGTGTTGTTGGTCTCATCAAAGGAAAGAATCCTGACAAACGAATTATTGCCCTTCGTGCCGACATAGATGCACTGCCCATCAAAGAGGCAAATGATGTTCCGTACAAATCCTTAAAGGACGGCCTCATGCATGCGTGTGGTCACGATGTTCATACTACCTGTCTCCTCGGCGCAGCCAAAATTCTCAACGAATTAAAAAACGAATGGGAAGGAACGGTGAAACTAATTTTTCAACCAGGCGAAGAAAAAAATCCTGGTGGCGCAAGCTTATTAATCAAAGAGGGCGTCCTTGAAAATCCAACCCCTGACGCAATTTTCGGTTTGCATGTACACCCGCAGTTAGAAGTCGGTCGATACAGTTTCCGCCCGGGACAGGTAATGGCAAGTGCTGACGAAATCTATATAACAATAAAAGGTAAAGGAGGTCATGCTGCTGCTCCGCAACTTACTGCAGATACAATTCTCATCGCATCCAACCTCGTTGTTGCATTGCAACAGATCATCAGCAGAAATAATGATCCCCTTTCGCCGTCAGTACTTTCGATAACTTCTTTCCAGGGTGGGTTTACAACAAACGTTATCCCAAGTGAAGTAAAGTTAATGGGCACATTCCGCGCGGTGGACGAAAAATGGAGATTTCGGGCGCACGATTTGATTCGTGAACTTTCAACATCATTGGTTAATGGGATGGGTGCCGAACTCGATCTTCATATTGACGTCGGTTATCCATCGGTATTCAACAATACCGAATTGAATGCCGTTACGAGAAAATTAGCAGAAGAATTGGTGGGAACTGAAAATGTTGAAACAACAGAAATGCGCATGGGGGCCGAAGATTTTGGCTTTTACACGCAACACATACCCGGTTGTTTTTTTAGACTCGGTACTGGCAACGTTTCGAAAGGAATCACATCTGGCGTGCACACGCCAAATTTCAATATCGACGAAAAGGCGATCGAAAACGGCATTGCGATGATGGCATGGTTTGGTGCAACTGCCGATTTCAACAGTGCCAAAAAGCATTAACAATTGAAAAGCTGTTAAACTTCGCGTCCACTTTTGGATCAAACAAAAAAACAGTATGAAAAAGATAATGGCATTATTAACGCTCGCAATATTAGTGACGATCGTCGCATCGGCAGAAAAACCTTTGCCGAAGTTCAAACCATCCCCAAAAGTTCAGAAAGCCTTTAATGATCCGAAAAAAGAACTGAATGCCGCAAAAGCTGATAGACGTGCGGTCGATTCAAAGAAGATATTTTAAACCGATCACCCCTAATAAAAAAAGACCCCGCTAATGCGAGGTCTTTTTTTGTTACTGATATCAGTAATTATCTTTTGAGTCTTCTTGTATCAATCATTCCTTTAAACTCATTAGCACTTAACTTTTCATTTCCCTGCTCAATTTTCTCTTTAACTGAAGCACTGCGAGTTGTTCCCTGAACTTCGGCAAAACCGAATGTACCCGTACCGATGTATTTAAGAATACTTGCCAGTGATGCTTCGTCTTTATTTCCCCAATCTTTATCAAGACCGTCGGCAGCAACCTTATCTGGTGCAAAACCGTTGAAATAACTTCCCTCACCATTTTTATTGGTGCTACGGAACGATACAGGGAAAACATACCAATCGCCCGCCTCAATAGGGAAATAACCTACCGGCTTACCATAAGAATTCGACGGACCGACAATCTTAACCGACATATACGGCTTCAGATTATTAATCAGCAATTCACTAGCCGAGGCCGTATTGTTACTCACGATGAAAAAGATGCGCGAAAGATTCAATGACCCAAGTTTATTAAACTTAGTAGTACTATTATAAAATGAGGCCAGCTTATCATTGAATTGCTGATTCATCATTACACCATTATTGCCGGCGTTGTTGATAAGGTAATTGGCAAACTTATCCTGTAAGCTAACATATCCACCACCGTTATAGCGCAAGTCGACGATTACATCGGTCACACCTGCTGTGTTGAACTTGTTGAAGACCGAAGCAAACTTTGCATTGATTGCAGTTGTATCGCCAAGGAAGGAGTTAAACACGATATAGCCTGCTTTACCTGCACCGACTGAATACACGGTATCAAGAGCAAATGGATTTTCCTGGTAACTCGCAGCAGTTAATGCAACATCAACTAGTGAGCCATCCGGCTTTTGGAAGGTAAACGTTGATGCATTGCTATAGTAAACGGCATCCACAATTGCATTTGCATTTCCAGTAGTAACATTAGAGCTACCATTAAATTTCGTCATTCGCCAGCCGCGACGAATACCTGCAGCTCCTGCTGGAGATGCAGCTTCAACAGCCCTGATTCTAAGGTCGCCTTCTTCTTTGAAAAAGACGTTCATACCAAAATCTTTCGCGATACCACCACTAACGTTATCCCATTCTGCCTGGGTAGCCGCAAAACTCCAACGATCGACAGGATTGGTGAAACCATTTTCCTTACTATAAGCGCGGATTGCGGTCATGATTTTATCAGGGTCACTATACGACTGCGGATCAAACGTTGCAGGAATTTGAGAATACCACAAGTAAACCTCTTTGCTTATATCCAGAACCGAGTCTTTTAGCTTATTGCGTGTACTACCGGGACCTGGATCCGGATTATCGCCGCCACTTTTTTTGCAGCTTGAAAAGATCACAATTGCCGAAGCGAATGCTATTATCAAATTTTTATTCATGTAATAAGTTGGTTTGTTGGAAAAATAACAACAGAGAAACGACCTATAAGTTATCAATATCCCCTCCAAAATACAAGGCAAAAGCTGTTTTAACAAGACCTTATACGGAGCAAAACACGAGGGCGTTGGTCGGACCTAGTAATAGATTCGTTCGGGTCTTGTTAGGGTGTTGTTCGGGTATTGTTCGGACGTTGATCAAAGCGAGTCGAACAAATCCCAAACAAAGGGCGAACAAGCTGCTGAACAACAACAAACCGTTCAATTCTCAGGGTTCAAACTATAAGCTGGTGAGAGTGACTTTTACTTGATTTCCTGCTTGTCTTTTATCACAAAACAGATCTTTTCGTTTGGTTGGTCAACCGGTACTCCAAAAACGCTCAACTTGCCCGCTTTGCTTTCAATGGTAAACAACATGTTCATTGGGCGCTCCTCGCCATTCCGTAACATTTGTGCAGAGGTTTTATATTCGATAGTGCCTTCGGTGTAATCTGCATTCATCTTGCAAACGGTTTCGGTATGCTTTCCACGAATCTCCCCGGAGTTTCCGTCGGGCATCGTGAAAACGACAGCAATGCTGTCTTTTGAAATCGTTATTTCCGCAGTGAATGGTATTGCTTCGCCCTCTGAGCCATCCTCATTGACCTGGTATATCCTCTCTGGTGTCAATTTGAATTTCTTATCACATTGTGCATTCGCAGCAACAGTTCCGATTAGCAGTACAAAAAGGAGGAGGCAATACTTTTTCATGACTGATTATTTTAACCGAAAATAACGCTTAATGAGGGGCTCGCGCAGAATTCGCCGAAAAAATTAACGACCATTCGTATCAGTTGGGTTTCCGTAACTTGCACGCCTGAAATGGCGGCCGATATGTGTCGCAACAGCAGGGAAATGTGCATGTTCCGATGCCGAATAAAAAAGAATTATGAAACGAGAATTAAGAAAAGAACAGGCCCTCGAATACCATGCAAAAGGACGTCCCGGAAAAATTGAAGTAATTCCAACTAAAGAAGCAAAAACGCAACGGGATCTTTCGCTTGCTTACTCTCCCGGTGTAGCAGAGCCATGTAAAGAAATTGCTTTAGACGTCGAGAACGTTTACAAATACACTGCGAAGGGTAATCTTGTTGCTGTCATCAGTAATGGTACCGCTGTTCTTGGACTGGGAGATATCGGACCCGAAGCAAGCAAACCCGTAATGGAAGGCAAGGGCGTATTGTTCAAAATTTTTGCGGATATCGATGTGTTTGATATCGAAATAAATGAGAAAGATCCGGAGAAATTTGTGCAGATCGTGAAATCGTTGGAACCAACCTTCGGTGGTATTAACCTGGAAGATATCAAAGCGCCGGAATGCTTTTACATTGAAAAAAAGCTGAAGGAGCAAATGAAGATTCCGGTCATGCACGACGACCAACACGGTACGGCCATCATCAGTGCTGCTGCTTTGTTGAATGCGCTGGAGATTCAAAAGAAAAAAATAGAGAAAGCGAAATTTGTTGTGAATGGTGCCGGAGCGGCGGCCATCGCCTGTATCAAATTATATGAAGCACTTGGCGCCAAACGCGAAAACTTCCTGGTGTTTGATAGTAAAGGTCTCGTTCATGAGAGCAGAACGGACCTCGATGAACTGAAGCAGGAATTCATGTCGTATAACAAAAACCTCAGCCTCCAGGAAGCCTTGAAGGACAGCGATGTTTTTATCGGCTTAAGCAAAGGAGATGTGTTGAATGAAGATATGGTTCGAAGTATGGCCAAAAATCCGATCGTTTTTGCCATGGCAAATCCAGATCCTGAAATCAGCTGGGAACTTGCTACCGGGGTTCGGAAAGATATTATCATGGCTACCGGTCGCAGTGACTATCCCAACCAGGTGAATAACGTTCTTGGTTTTCCTTTCATTTTTCGTGGAGCACTCGATGTTCGTGCAACCCAAATCAACGAAGCCATGAAGCTGGCTGCTGTGAAAGCGCTCGCTGATTTAGCAAAAACGCCTGTTCCGGATATTGTAAACATCGCCTACAATGAACGGAACATTTCGTTCGGCGCAAATTATATTATTCCGAAACCCCTTGATCCACGATTGCTGGCGACTGTTGCGCCAGCAGTAGCGAAAGCTGCAATGGAAAGCGGCGTTGCAAAATTTGCAATTACCAATTGGGAACAATACGTGATTGAATTAAACAAACGCCTTGGACTGGATAACCAGATCATGCGTATCCTTGGTAATAAAGCACGTCGCGATCCAAAGCGAGTGGTATTTGCAGAAGCGGATAATATCAAGATTCTGAAAACTGCCCAGATCATTTTTGATGAAGGCATTGCATACCCAATCCTACTTGGGAAGGAAAAGCGAATTCGTGAACTGGCCGAAGAACACAAGATCGATATCGAAGGACTTCCTATCATCGACCCACAAAGTGATGAACAGGAAGAAAAGCGAAAAGAGTATGGCGACCTGTTTTTTAGAAGAAGACAACGCCGCGGGGTGAACCAGTATGAATCGCAAAAAGCCATGCGCGATCGCAACCATTTTGGCTGTATGATGGTTGAGTCCGGTGAGGCGGATGCGATGATCTCGGGCCTCACAAAAAATTATGCAGATACGATTCGACCTGCGATTCAAATCATCGGTACAGAGGAAGGAGTGCAAAAGATTGCGGGGATGTATCTTATGCTAACGAAGAAAGGACCGCTGTTTATGGCGGATACAACCGTCAACTTCAACCCGACTGCGGAAGAGCTTGCCGACATTACGTTGATGGTAGCACGCGAAATCCGGAATTTCAACCTCGTTCCCCGCATCGCAATGCTGAGTTATTCTAATTTTGGAAGCAGCGATTCGCCGGAAGCAAGATTGGTAGCAAAGGCGACCGAAATTGTAAAAAAGCGCAACCCGTCGCTGATTGTCGATGGCGAAATGCAGGTAAGCATGGCGTTCAATAAGGATCTTTTGAAAGAAAATTATCCATTCAATGCCCTTGGCGATAAGGATGTAAATACACTGATTTTCCCCAACCTGGCCGCAGGCAACGTGGCGTATAATTTGCTAAAAGAGGTTGGTGGCGCCGATGCAATCGGACCAATATTGTTGGGGTTGAAAAAACCAGTTCACGTATTACAATTAGGAAGTTCCGTGCGAAGCATTGTAAATATGGTGATTGTTGCTGTGGTGGATGCTCAATTGAAATCCAAAGCTTCGACTGAAGATTTGATCAGCAAATCTCCGTGGTGGAAGAGATTCAAAAAAACAAATAAAGAAATCTAATAGCATGCGACAGTCACTACTCATCGTTATTTCCGTGTTGTGCTTTGCTTGCAATCCAAATGTGAAAGAGAAGATTAATACAGTTGGAGAAAAAGCAGGGGAAGTTGTGGGCGAAGCCGCTAAAGGTGTTTCGCGGGGAATAGAAAATGCTTTCGAAATTACGATCCAGAAAAAAGATTCGGTTGCATTGCGGGATATCTCCTTTGGCAAGATATTGTTATCAGACAGTGGTGGAACAGATAATAAGTTGAGCGTATACATCATCTTTCATGCAGATATGAACAGGACGATGACGATTAAAGTGTTTGACAATGCAGAGCTTGAAATTGGTCGGGCCAGGACGACGGTGTCAGCAAAAAAAGATGATGCAACATATGTTGATTTTCTTTTTGACCCACATACCAATATGGACCGCGACCATAAGTTTATTATCGAATGATGTTATCTTCACATAAATAATGCTGCGTGAGTTTATTTACTGAGTTTGGCCGCTATCTTTTGATGATTAAAGGGATGTTTTCCCGCCCCGAAAACGGGAAAATGTATTGGAAGGAGCTTATGCACCAGTGTTCAGAAATCGGCATTGGTTCATTGGGTATTGTGGTCATCATTTCTGTGTTCATGGGTGCGGTATCCGCGTTGCAAACGGCCTATCAATTGGTCAGTCCACTCATTCCATTGACAGCAATCGCCCAGATTGTACGTGATACTGTAATCCTGGAATTCGCACCAACCCTCATTTGTATTGTACTCGCAGGTGTTGTTGGAAGTAAAATTGCCAGCGAACTCGGAAACATGCGGGTAAGTGAACAGATCGATGCATTAGAAATTATGGGATTGAATACTAAAGCGTATCTCATATTTCCAAAAATCATCGCTGCGATGCTTATGATTCCATTCCTCGTTGTTGTCTCCATGGGACTTGGAATTATCGGTGGCCGTTTTGCCGTGGTTATGTCAGGGATCATGTCTTACAACGAATTTGATCGCGGACTGATGGAAGGATTTCTTGAATTCAACGTGATATTCGCCCTCATCAAAGCATATACTTTTTCCTTTATCATTTCCAGTATTCCGGCTTACTACGGTTACTATGTTGAAGGTGGTTCATTGGAAATTGGTCGCTCGAGTACAAAGGCCGTGGTTGTTAGTTGCGTCGCAATACTTTTTGCCGACTATATGCTTGCCGCATTACTTCTAAAAAGCCCCATAGCACAATAGATGATTGAAGTAAAAAATATACAAAAGAAATTTGGCGATAAGACGATCATCAATGACGTTTCCGCAGTAATGGAACCCGGAAAATGTAATCTCATTATTGGCGCAAGCGGTAGCGGGAAAACTGTATTGATGAAGTGTATGGTAGGACTGTACGTTCCTGACAGTGGAGAGATTCTGTACCAGGGACAGGACTTCAACCAGATTGCACTCGAACAGAAAAAAGAGATACGCAAAGAAATTGGGATGCTGTTCCAGGGATCTGCTTTGTTCGATAGTTTAACCGTTGAACAAAACATCCTGTTCCCATTAAACATGTTTACTGGTGATTCTTATAAGCAAAAAGCAAAACGCGTTAATGAAGTTCTAGATCGCGTGAATCTTAAAGATTCAAACAAAAAATTTCCTGCGGAGTTAAGTGGAGGTATGAAGAAACGCGTCGGTATCGCGCGTGCAATTGTGTTGAATCCGAAATATCTTTTTTGTGATGAGCCGAACTCCGGGCTTGATCCCCAAACTT
>JACMLR010000152.1 GCA_014379515.1 Chitinophagaceae bacterium | reverse complement strand
ATAGAAGAATTGTTTATCGGCGAAGCCACTTTCAATCACCACACCATTGTATTCATTCTTAACAAAGGATAACGGCTCACTGAGTTTCACAAATTGTGGCAAGACAAAAGCCGTAACTTTTCCATTCTGCAACTTTTTTGCCTGTGCAACCAATTTAATATCGAAATTCTTTTCGCGGGCTACAGCGGCATCGGTGCCCTGGATACTTTGAATCCCCGTGAATAAAATATTGCTTGGATGAGTAACGATCCCGTACGCATGGTTGATCAGAAGGGTCCATTTATTAACCGCATCATACCCTTCCACGTCAAGCTTTGGATCTGCTTCCGCAAAGCCAAGCTGCTGCGCCAACAACAATGCTTCTTTGAAGTCAAGACGATCTTCAAACATTTTAGTAAGAATGAAATTGGTTGAGCCATTTACAATTGCCCGGATCGAATGGAGGAGGTCGTTATCATAGTATTCCTCCAGGTTGCGAATCACCGGGATTGAGGCGCACGCCGCTGCTTCGTACAAAAGCGACACACCGGTTTCTTGCTGCAACTTCAACAACTCGGGCAAATGCTCTGCTAACATCTTCTTACTCGCGCTTACCACTTCTTTACCACTTTTCAAGGCACGACTAACAATTTCGAATGCCGGTTCGCTTTCGTTTATCACTTCAACGATCACGTTGATCTCCGGGTCATTCAAAATGATTTCCTTTTCTGTCGTGAATAGTGCGTCAGGCGCATTTCGCTTTTTATTTGGATCTTTTATACAAACCTTTTTGATTGTTGCTTTTAACGACGGGGTTTGTTGTAAAACTTTATATAAACCCTCTCCAACAACGCCGAATCCGAATAAGCCGATTGTTAACTGTTTATGTGATTCCATTTTAATCGTTGACTACTTTTAAGTGATGTGAGGACCGATCCTCGATAAATTTCCTTAGTGCGTTCTCAATTTTTTCATACTCCAGCAAAAAGCCGTCGTGGCCAAAATCGCTTGCGATGGATAATAACTCGGCACCTTCAATACTGTTTGCTAAAAATTCCTGTTCGTGGATTGGGTATAATACATCTGATATAATACCGATGATTAAAGCTTTTGCTTTTATCATTTTCAATGCTTGCTCAATCCCACCCCGATTACGGCCGACATCATGGCTATCCATCGATTGCGATAACCGGTAATAACAAAGCGCATTAAAGCGGTTGACTAGTTTCAATCCCTGGTACCGTTGGTAGTTGTCCGAAGCATAGGTAACATCAGAGGTAAGGGCCACAAAATTCTTATCTCTTGGTTGCGTTAGTTCGTAACCGTTATAGTGGCGATATGATAACAAAGCAATCGACCTGGCCGCAGCTAATCCCTTATTGCCACTATCACTATGCCGCTGGGTCCACGTCGAATCAGCTTCAATCGCCATCCGTTGCGAGGCGTTAAACGCGATTCCCCAGGGCGATAAAGCCGCGCTTGTCGCAATCGGTACAATAAATTCGAATAGTTCCGGTTCTTCGATTGCCCATTCAAGCACCTGCATACCACCCGTACTCCCGCCTAACCCTATAAATATTTTTGAAATGCCCAGTTCATTTTTTAGCAATGAATACGCTCGTGCCATATCCCGAATAGAAAACACAGGGAAATCGTGATAGTATTGCTCACCTGTTTCCGGGTTAATACTCAATGGCGAAATGCTTCCATACGGGCTACCAGGCTTATTGACACAAATAATAAAGTATCTCGCAGGATCGAAAAACTTTTGATCACCAACCAAACCTGGCCACCATTCAGCCGGGCTACTGTTCGCAGTCAATGCATGGAAAATCCAGACAACGTTATCTTTTCGGGCATTGAGTTTGCCAAGCGTTGTGTAGGCAAGATGAAGCCTTGGCAAGCTAACGCCTGATTCAAGTTTAAACGGCTTATCATGAATGAAAGTCTGAGTTGACATACGGAAGTGATAAAATGAAGCAGCAATTCCAACTTTCGTCAGAATTGCTGCCAGAAAATTAACCTACAAGTTGTTGTGAAAATACACTTTGAAATGCTTGCTCAAAGTCAGCCTTGATATCATCAATATGTTCAATACCTGCGCTGATGCGAACGAGATTTGGCAGAACTCCTGAAGCTTCGCGTTCAACATCACTTAGTTGTTCGTGCGTTGTTGATGCAGGATGAATCGCAAGTGTTTTTGCGTCGCCCACGTTAGCAAGGTGACTAACCAGTTTCAGCGAATCGATGAACTTCTTACCATTTTCTATTCCTCCTTTGATACCGAAGTTCAAAACGCCGCCACTTCCATTAGGTAAATATTTTTTAGCTAATGCGTTATATGGGCTGCTCTTCAAGCCTGGATACCAAACGAACTCAACTTGGGAATGGTTTTCGAGCCATGTCGCCAACTCAAACGCATTATCAACCTGGCGTTGTACACGAAGACTTAGTGTCTCAAGACCCTGAAGATTTAAAAAAGAATTGAAAGGCGCCTGGCTTGCACCAAAGTCGCGAAGGCCTTCAACTCTTGCACGTATAATGAACGCAATATTTGGTAATCCGAGCGGATTGTTGTCGCCAAACACATCCCAGAATTTCAGACCATGATAACCTTCGCTTGGCTCCGTAAACTGTGGGAACTTACCATTACCCCAATTATAATTTCCGCCATCAACAATTACTCCACCAATTGCTGTACCGTGACCGTTTATCCATTTCGTAGTTGAATTGACGACAATATTAGCGCCCCATTCGATCGGTCTGAAAAGATAACCACCAGCTCCAAAGGTATTATCAACGATCAGTGGTAGATCGTACTCACGTGCAAGTGCTACAAACTTTTCGAAGTCTGGAATATTCAAACGCGGGTTCCCAATTGTTTCAAGATAAATTGCTTTGGTATTTTTATCGATGTGAGGAACGAAGCTATCAACGTTATCGCCATCCGCGAAACGCACATCTACACCCAGACGCTTAAACGAAACTTTGAATTGATTAAACGTTCCGCCATATAGGTAAGAAGTACTAACAAAATTATCTCCTGCTTGCAGGATATTATTGAGTGCGAGGAATTGTGCGGCTTGTCCTGAACCAGTTGCCAAAGCCGCAACACCACCTTCGAGTGCCGCAATGCGTTGCTCCAATACATCAGTAGTTGGATTCATTATCCGGGTATAGATATTTCCGAATTGCCTTAAGCCGAAAAGATTGGCCGCGTGTTCAGTGTTGTCGAAAGCGTAAGAGGTTGTTTGATAGATCGGAACTGCCCTTGATTTGGTTGTTGGATCGATTTGCTGCCCAGCATGGAGTTGCAAAGTTTCGAAGCGAAAGTTGCTCATTTTACTTTGTTTAAATTTTTAAAAAGATGATGATTTATCCAATGGGGTGCTGGATAATTAATGACGAAGCCACAAATGATAATATGGTTTAACGTATGCCTTGCGGCATACAACAACAGCTTCCGTCAAATTTGCGGGGGAGAACAAATGTGGGTGAAGGAAGAATGTGAGCCATAGTTTTTTGAGGCCTCTAAAGGTAGAAGAGTTTTTGGACAGAACATTATCGATCGAACTAAAATTTAAGTTAACTGGCGGAAATGTGTTTTGCCAGCCTTGAAATACCTCTGGTTTTTTCGGTGTTGATTGCATGATAAACAGTTGTGTGCCGCTTTCGCAGCGTTGTTAATAATGTAGTTCTCCTTACCAGGAAAGAATGATGAATAGCTGTTTGGTAGGCGTTAGGCCATAAAAAAAGCTCTTCTGAAGTCATCAGAAGAGCTTAATAATATCGAAAGGAAGATTAATAAAGCTGATCGTCTGACTTATCTTGCCCATTATACATGGACTGGAATTGGCACCTTGCCCAGGCATCGCTTACGCGTTACCAGAGCAGGTTGTCAAGGCTTCTTCGGGCCATTCCCTCAGCCTTTCTTGATAAGTTTCCCGAGTGATCGGGGACAAAGAACTTCAGCGAAGATATATACAGGCATCCGTCAAATCAAAATCTTTTTTTGATTTTCACTCGATTAAAAGGTAACAATTGTTAGTTTGTTTATCTGCCAAAACCAATAGGGGCGCGACTTTCAGACAACTAAAGTTGCTGGATATCGTAAATTTTGAAAAAATTGTGAGCAGCTCAATAAATGATTTAATTACTTTTGTCCATATAATCAGTAGGGTAATAAAAATCGCTTTATGCGGAATAAATTTGAGTTCCGTTGTTGTAGCTCCTTTCAGCCTCCCAATACTCTACATTAAATGAATTACAATGCAATCAACGGATCTCGATCAACTTTCACACTTCAGCACAACCAATGACCTTGCCACGCAGTTAAGGCTTATCAGCAATGCGTTTCCGGGGCAGGTTGTATTTTCAAGCAGCTTCAGTTGGGAAGACCAGGTAATCAGTCACGTCATTTTTTCAAACGATATAGATATAGAAGTATTTACTCTTGACACGGGCCGCTTATTTAGTGAAACGTATTCAACGTGGAGTCGTACGATTGAAAAGTACAATAAAAAAGTTATTGCATACTATCCACAGGCAGATCGACTGCAAACGTTTGTTGCAGCAAAAGGCCCGAATAGTTTTTATGAATCAGTTGACAACCGGAAACAATGCTGCTTTATTCGTAAAGTAGAACCATTGCAACGTGCGCTCCAGGGAAAGAGAATCTGGATAACAGGGATTCGTGCTGAACATTCGCCGAACCGGCACGATATGCATCAAATAGAAAAGGATGAAGCTAACAATGTATTGAAATTTCATCCCTTGCTCAATTGGACAACAGATCAGGTAACAACATTCATTTCAGAAAATAATATACCGTACAACCCGTTACATGATAAAGGTTTTATAAGCATCGGTTGTGCACCATGTACCCGCGCAGTAAAACCCGGTGAAGATTTCCGGGCGGGCCGTTGGTGGTGGGAAGAAAGCACTCGTAAAGAATGCGGCCTTCATATTCATACCGAAAATGAACAACCAATAGAAAAGGTTTTATAGCGTTGCACCAATAAAACGGGCGACATTTTTTTACGCCTGTAAAACCGATCATTTTAGTAGACTAATTGAAAAAGACTTATAAGTCAGGAAATAAAAACTATGAGTTCATATCATTTAAATTATTTGGAACAGCTGGAAGCTGAAAGCATTCACATCTTTCGGGAGATTGCAGCACAATTCGAGCGACCTGCTCTTTTATTCAGTGGTGGTAAGGATTCGATCACGTTGGTTCATCTTGCTCAAAAAGCGTTTGCTCCAGGCAAAATTCCTTTTCCTCTTGTCCATATCGATACTGGTCACAATTTTCCGGAAGCACTGGAATTTCGGGACTGGCTTGCTGCTGAAGTTGGAGCAACTCTGATTGTTCGTAAAGTAGAGGACACTATTCGTCTTAAAAACCTGACAGAGCAGAAAGGTAAGTTCGCGAGTCGCAACTGGCTACAAACACATACACTTCTAGATACGATTGAAGAGTTCAAATTTGATGCATGCATCGGAGGCGCACGCCGTGATGAAGAAAAAGCGCGTGCAAAAGAACGAATCTTTTCAGTTCGGGATGAATTTGGTCAGTGGAATCCGAAACTTCAGCGACCTGAACTTTGGAATACTTACAACGGTCGTATTCAGAAAGGAGAAAATGTTCGGGTGTTTCCAATAAGTAACTGGACGGAATTAGATATCTGGAATTATATCCGCGCAGAAGAAATCGATCTTCCTTCAATATATTTCGCGCACGACCGGGATGTGATCGAACATGAGGGCCAACTTGTGGCTGTCTCCGACTTCATTCGTCTCGATGATTCCGACACCATCCTGCACAAGCAGGTTCGCTACCGTACTGTTGGTGATATGACATGTACCGCCGCAGTTGAATCAAACGCATTTACATTAGATGATGTAATAAAAGAAATTACAGCAACGAAAATCAGCGAACGCGGGGAAACAAGGATCGACGATAAAGTAACCGAAGCGGCAATGGAAGACCGCAAGAAGAATGGTTACTTCTAACTAAAAAAGGAACACGAATCTCAAATACAAGGCAATGGATTTATTAAGATTTATTACAGCAGGTAGCGTTGATGACGGCAAAAGCACACTCATCGGGCGATTGTTGTACGACAGCAAGAATATTTTGATCGATCAGCTAGAGGCTATCGAAAAACAAACGAAAAATAAAGAGGCGGGTTCAATTGATCTTGCGTTGCTCACCGACGGCCTTCGCGCCGAGCGCGAACAGGGAATCACGATTGATGTCGCGTATCGTTATTTCACAACACCAAAGAGAAAATTTATTATCGCGGATGCACCGGGGCATGTACAGTATACACGTAACATGATCACTGGCGCTTCCAATTCAAATTTGATTATCATCCTGATTGATGCGCGACTGGGCGTAGCAGAACAAACGCGTCGCCATTCAATCATCGCTTCTTTACTAAAAATTCCACACGTAGTTGTTGCTATAAACAAAATGGATTTGGTTGATTGGTCGCACGACGTTTATAATAACATCATTATTGATTACTCTGCCGTAGCGAGGCAGCTGGGATTGAAAGATGTGACCTATGTTCCCATCAGTGCACTGAAAGGTGATAATATCGTTGATCGTTCTGAATTCACTCCATGGTACGAGGGCAAACCGTTGCTTGAGTTTTTGGAAGACATTAAAATTGAAAATGACATCAACCTTGACAATGCACGGTTCCAGGTTCAATATGTTATTCGCCCTCAAACAGATGACCTGCACGATTATCGTGGCTATGCAGGCAAAGTGATCAGTGGCGTTTATCATAAAGGCGATCCGGTAACTATTTTACCAGCGGGGATTCAATCGTCCATTGCCAAATTAGAAATTGGTGGAAAAGAAGTTGATGAAGTTTTTGCCCCGCAGTCGGTTGTCATTCAACTTGCCGACGATATTGATATCAGTCGCGGTGATACGATTGTACATTCTAATGATTTACCGAAAACAAGTAATGAAGCAGAGGTATTGCTTTGCTGGCTGGATGACAAACCACTACAACCAGGAAATCGGTACTACATTCAGCATCACAGCAGGTTACTGAAAACCGTTGTTCGCACGATTGAATACAGGCTTGATGTGAATTCGCTTCAGGAAAGCCCTGTCGACGGAAATGTAAAACTCAACGAAGTTGTAAAAGCAACATTGAAAACAGCAGCACCATTAGTGTACGATAGTTATTCTTCACTAAACAGCAATGGCAGCGCCATCCTGATTGACGAAACAAGTAACAGCACAGTAGCAGCAGTTCTCTTTTTATAAAGCATTGTACATGGAAGTTCACACAAATCCAGTTGGTAAAGTGATCCTGGCCGCAGCCGGACCGGGGGATCCAGAACTGGTAACACTTAAGACTGTAAAATATTTGCAACAGGCAGATGTAATCCTCACTGACCGATTGGTAAGTGATGAGATCATACGGCAATGGGCAAACCCAGGTGCAATAGTAACCTATGTGGGCAAACAGTGTCGTCGTGGTAATTCAACTCCGCAGGAAACGATCAATGAACTGTTAATCGAACATGCATATAACGGCAAACTGGTTGTTCGGTTAAAGGGTGGCGATAGTTCGATCTTTTCAAATATCCTCGATGAATTGGAAACAGTTCAGAAATATAATATTCCTTTCGAAATTGTTCCTGGAGTGACGGCAGCCCTTGGGGCAGCTGCCTATGCTGGTATGCCGCTTACGGCAAGAGGCTATTCCACCGCAGTACGCTTTCTGACTTATTATAAATCCGATGTTCTAACAGATGATTACTGGCGTGAACTGGCAAATACAACAGACACCCTGGTGTTTTACATGTCGTCCGAAACATTGGACACCGTTATCGATAAACTGATCTTCAATCAAATCAGCAACGAATGCCATGTTGCAGTTATCGAACAGGCCACAACGCCTCACCAAAATATTTATACGAGCAATATCTATACGTTTAACTCAAAGTTTAAAAATGAGCGCTTCGTTTCTCCATCCATCGTAGTCATCGGTAAAGTGGTTTCGCTGACAGGAAAGTTTAATTGGGTCGGGAATAGTAACTCGAAGGAATCATATTTTAAAACGGTTGCGCCATTATCTACAAACAGTACAAATCTCAATAAGAAATCAAATGTTAACCGGGCATAAATTAAAAACCTTACAGGAACTCATCGCCTCTTCCAGCAAAGAAGAGCTAGCCTGGATAAATGGTTATCTAACCGGGCTTGTTTCTAATGGACAATTGATTGAAGATGCAAACGGCTATTCGGTGAATACCGTTCCGAAAATCACAAAAAAGATTTCTCTTGTTTACGGAACGGAAACAGGGAACGCAAAGAAGCTGACAACATCGCTGGCGGCTGTTGCAAAGAAGAAAGGGATCAATCCGAAGATCATCAGCCTGGATCAATATAAATTAAATGACCTCGAAAAGGAAGAATACTTTTTTGTTGTAATAAGTACACAGGGTGAAGGCGAACCGCCAAATGGTGCAAAAAAGTTTTACGACTACATCCATGAAAGGGAATTGAAGTTGCCAAATTTAAAGTACAGCGTACTTGCGTTAGGTGATACCTCCTACCCTCTCTATTGTAAGACTGGCGAAGATGTTGATGCAAAGTTTCAGGAGTTCGGCGCTCAACGGGTCGTTGAGATGCAACGATGCGATGTCGATTACGAACAAGATGCGCACACCTGGTTCGGAAAAGTTTTGTCACTGATTGAAGAATCGACCACAGTGGTACCGCAGGTTCAACCGCCTCCCGAACCAACGAAAAAAGCAACCGGAAAAAAGTATTACCAGGGAATTGTTAGTACAAATATCAACTTGAATGATCGGGGATCTGAAAAGCAAACATTTCATATTGAAATAACAGCAGAAGAAAAAATTGACTACCTGCCCGGAGATGCCCTGGCGATCATACCGGAAAACAAAAAGTGGATTGTTGAAACGATTATTAAACTAACAGGAATCGATCGCGACCTCATTCTCCAAACATCAAAGAAAAGCGCGCGTGTCGAAGAGTTGTTGACGCGTCATCTCAACATCTGTTATCTTCTTTCTTCTGCCGTCAAAAAGTATGCAACCATCACCGAACAGGAAATTCCCGACACGCGAATGGATCTTGTGGACCTGGTGCGGATCTATCCTGTGAAAAATGCAACTCAATTTGCAGAAATCATAAAAATACTTCCTGCGATTGCGCCGAGATTGTATTCTATTTCATCAGCGCCTGCGGCACACGACAATGAAATTCATCTTACCGTTGGCCGTCATAGTTTCCAGGCAAAAAACGAAGAACGCTTTGGGCTTTGCAGCGAATTTCTTGGAGAACTTCCGGTAGGTACTTCCGTGAGTTTTTATATCCATAAAAACAGGTCGTTTAAATTACCGGCTGATGATAAAGACATAATCATGATTGGGCCGGGAACCGGGATTGCGCCCTTCCGAGCGTTTCTCGCGCAACGTGATGCCACTGGCGCACCGGGTAAAAACTGGTTCTTCTTCGGTGAACAACATTTCATTTCCGATTTTCTTTACCAGGTAGAATTACAAAACTTTGTGCAAACAGGTGTTCTTAATCGGCTCGATCTTGCATTTTCGCGCGACCAGGAACAGAAATTGTATGTGCAACACCGAATGATGCAAAACGCAACCGAATTGTATAACTGGCTGGACAATGGCGCGCATCTTTATATCAGTGGAACAAAAGATCCAATGAGTAAAGATGTTGAAAATACATTGCTTCAGATCATCTCTGAAAAAGGAAATAAGACGGCAGAGGAAGCAAGGCTATTTCTTGAAAAAATGTCCGACGAAAATCGATACGAAAAAGACGTATACTAATATTATCTCCAAAGTAATGAGTGACCAAAATAATTTATCGCCAGTAGAACGAATTAAAACTGCAAGTGATGCACTGCGTGGCACCTTGAAAGAAAGTATTAATGAGCCTATTACCGGCGCACTCTATGAAGACGATCAATCGTTGATTAAATTTCATGGAATGTATCAACAGGATGATCGTGACCGAAGAGATGAGCGCTCTGCAAAAAAATTGGAGTGGTTGTATTCATATATGATTCGGCTTCGCCTGCCGGGGGGGTATCTAACATCACAGCAATGGCTGGGATTGCACAACATCGCAGGTGAACATTCTACGGGAGTTATAAAAATAACAACACGCCAAACAGTTCAACTACATGGGATCGTAAAATCGCATATCAAACCAACCATCCAGGCTTTCAATACATTCGACCTCGATTCAATAGCCGCTTGTGGTGATGTAAATAGAAATGTGTTATGCAGTTCGCATCCAAAGCAATCGGTTTTGCATGAAGAGATATTTGCATATGCAGATAAGATCAGCTTACTGGCCTTGCCGAAAACACGCGCTTATTACGAAATCTGGCTCAATGAGGAGCAACTGGCCGATAGAAAAGAAGATGATCCGCTGTACCAGGACCGGTATCTACCAAGAAAATTCAAAATTGCAATTGCAGTTCCGCCAAACAATGATGTCGATGTTTTTGCAAACGATATCGGGTTGATTGCTGTAATTGAGAATAATAAATTCATCGGTTTCAACATTGCTGCCGGGGGCGGGTTAAGTACCACGCATGGAAACCCGAATACCTATGCGCGGTTAGCAACGATGCTCGGTTTTCTTGATACCGAAGAAAAGATTTTGAAAGCAGTGTATGAAATCATTACAATCCAACGCGATTATGGCAACCGTAGCGATCGTAAGTTGGCGCGACTGAAATACACCATCGACCGAATGGGGATCGATACTTTCAAAATGGAATTGGAGAAAAGATGCGGTTTTCAACTAGAAGCCCAACGTGCATACGAGTTTACGGAACGTAAGGATTATTACGGCTGGCATCAAAACCACGAAGGGAAATGGTATTATACGTTGTTTGTGGAAAACGGCAGAATACTTGACGATGAGAAAATTGCGATGAAGACGGGTCTATATGAAATCGCGAAAACGAATAAAGCTTCATTTCGATTCACTTGCAACCAGAATGTAATTGTTAGCGATGTTTTAGAAGACGATAAAAAAGAGATTGATGATTTATTAGTATCGTTTGGACTTGCAAGCCATACCGATAACACTTCGGAACTTAGGAAAAATTCAATGGCATGCGTTGCCTTCAATACATGTCCGTTAGCACTGGCGGAAGCGCAGCGTTATCTACCATCGCTGATTGACAAGATTGAACCACTAATCATCAAACATAAACTCGAACAGGAAGAAATTACACTACGGATGACGGGTTGCCCAAATGGCTGCGGACGATCACATGTCTCGGAGATCGGTTTCGTGGGTACCGCTTATGGTCGATATAATCTCCATATTGGTGGCGATCGCGTTGGCGAACGTCTCAATGAAAAATATAAAGATGCGTTGGATGAAGCAGCCATTTTAACTGAGCTGGACTCACTCTTTAGCGCGTATTCGAACCGCAGCGACACCAATGAAACATTTGGAGATTTTACCAAGCGGGTATTGGATTCAAGCACTAACCAAAACTAAGCTTCGTCGTTTGTACCTTGCAAGTTCAATCATCGCAATGCAGGATCAGCCGAATTTAAAAGTCAGTCAACTTTTTATTTACCCGATAAAATCATTGGGTGGAATTTCCGTTAGCCAGGCACTTTTGCAAGAGCGCGGCTTTCAATACGACCGGCGATGGATGCTGGTTGATTCCAACAACCAGTTTCTTACCCAACGCGTGCATCCGAACATGGCTTCACTGCGAACCTCCATCGTTAAGGATGAAATTCATATCATCAATAAAAATACCCCCTATGAAAAACTGATCATTCCCGCTACGCTAACTGCCGGGCGAAAAATCAGGGTACAAGTGTGGGCTGATAATTGCGAAGCGATCGAGGCGCCGCCAGCAATGAACGATTGGTTTTCGAAACAATTAGGACTTAACTGTAAGCTCGTACACATGCCTGTTGAAACCAAACGGCTCGTTGATGAAAACTACGCTATCGCAGATGAGATCACCAGCTTTGCAGACGCATATCCGGTATTAATCATTGGTCAATCTTCCCTGGATGATTTGAACGACCGACTCGCTGAGCCGTTACCAATAAACCGTTTTCGTCCTAATATTGTTTTCGAAGGCGGACGTCCTTATGAAGAAGATGAATTTGCATCGTTCGAAATAAAGGACATAACCTTTTACGGCGTTAAGCTTTGTTCACGATGCGTTCTCACAACTGTCGACCAGGAAACTTCCGCGAAAGGCAAAGAACCTCTTAGAACATTGGCGAGTTATCGCCATCGCAACAACCAAATTTATTT
>JACMLR010000151.1 GCA_014379515.1 Chitinophagaceae bacterium | reverse complement strand
TCGGAAGAATGGAGCACCGGATGGCTTGATATTACGAGCCTGCATCCACGTCTCAACTTCGCCACTCAATGGCGGCAACACCGCTCCTATCTCGTTTTGTTTTACAATTTTGCGAATGGCGACATAATGCTGTTCTGGACGTTGCTCAATGACGGGAGTTGTTAGCATAGAAAAAAATTTACGCGATGAAATTAATTGTTTGGTTTGTTTGAAGATGGCCGCAATTCCGACTAATAACAGGGGCAATTGCGCCGTAATAATTTCTTAGGTTTGCAGCCGCTCCCTACCGAACCATCACTTCCGCCTTAAGAGTTACTATGCCGAATAATCGCCCGCCCAGGTTTTTTATCATTTTGTTATTAGGATTTCTAACAGCAATCAGTCCGTTTGCAATTGATATGTATTTGCCTGCATTTTCGCTTATTGCAAAAGATTTCGGCACAACACCGGCGCGCATTTCCTTGTCCGTCGCCAGCTATTTTATCGGGCTTTCGTTCGGGCAACTTTTGTATGGGCCGTTATTGGATAGATTTGGACGGAAGAAACCGCTCTATATCGGCCTGACTGTTTTTGTTATTGCTTGTGTAGCATGCATGCAAACGCATAATGTAGAATCATTAATTGCTTTTCGTTTTATACAGGCACTTGGGGGTTGCGTTGCCTGGGTGGCTGCAATGACAATGGTGAGGGATTTTTTTCCAGTAGAAGAGAGTGCGAAAATTTTTTCGACGCTTGTCTTAATTCTTGGACTGTCTCCCCTTCTGGCGCCAACAATTGGTGGTTATATTAGTGTTTGGCTAGGGTGGCAATGGGTGTTTATTTTCCTGGCCTTGCTTGCACTGGTGATAGTCGTCCTCGTTGGTATTTTCTTACCGGAGCCGCATCCCGCCGATCCATCAGTATCGTTGAAAGCCGGTCCGATGCTGCAAACCTTTTTCTCAATATTGAAAGAACGGACGTTTCTTATTTATACACTTGCTGGTGCCTTTTCATTTTCCACGATGTTTATTTATGTCGCGGGATCTCCCGCGGTATTTATGGAGCACTATAAAGTAACGCCGCAAGTTTATGGGGGCATCTTTGCCTTGCTTTCTGTGGGCTTTATTGGTGGTAACCAGGTGAACATCCTGTTACTTAAAAAATATTCAAGCCAACGAATTTTTAAATCGGCGGTATTATTCCAGGTTTTGGTTTCCATACTCTATTTCATTGGAGTGTATTATGGCTGGCTAAACCTGTACTCAACAATCGCGATGTTATTTATCGTATTATCCTGTCTTGGCTTAACGTATCCCAACGCGTCCGCAATTGCACTATCACCTTTCACAAAAAATCTTGGAAGCGCGTCGGCGCTTCTCGGATTTCTGCAATTAGGTATTGCTGGTGGAATTTCTTCCTTCGTAGGAATGTTTGAAACGCAGGGCAGCTTAGCAATTGCAGTATTATTACCAGCTACTGCGATTATATCAATGATAATTCTTGCCATCGGAACACGAAGAATTGGTTAACGCGAATATTGTTTCTCGCAGTCCCGCCTATGCGGGAGCGAATACAGAATACATTTCGCGCAAAGGCGCAGTGACGCAAAGAGACGCGCATTCATTCGAGATATATGCTCAATCGAGGTGTATTCTTTGCGGCCTGGCGACTTAGCGAGATTGTATTAGTTTAGCGAGATTGTATTAGTAATAGCTAATGTGACAACTGCTCAATGGGAATTCTGTTTCTGGCGGGGGCGCAACGGCACAGCGAATACAGAATACATTCGCGCAAAGGCGCGGTGACGCAAAGAGACGCGCATTCATTCACGGGTAAAACTGCCACCGTGGCATAATTTTTTTATCGGCTTGAAAAAACCGTATGGAAAAAATGAATCAGCTTAAAGATCTGTTGAAACATGAAATCATGGATCTGCAGTCAGCAGAAGACCAAATAATTGAAGCTCTGCCTTTGATGATTGGTAAGGCAAAAAACGCTCAACTGAAAAAATCACTTGAAGATCACCTGCGAGTTACCGTAATGCAGCGTGAACGGTTGGATGAAGTGATGCTTCTTCTTGAAGACGGTTCTGAAAAAGCAAATCAAAATGGGCAGAAAAGTACCGGCTTCCTTTCTGGATTATTTAAAGGTGCGGGCAAACCAGTATGCAAAGGAATGCAAGGCCTGATTACGGAGGGACAGAAAATAATGAAAGAGGACATGGACGCAGATGTAATGGATGCTGCCATCATTGGGGCGGCCCAAAAAATAGAGCACTATGAGATTTGCGGATACGGAACTCTACGTGCATTTGCCGAACAGCTTAGTTTAACCGAAGTGGAGAAATTGCTTCGCCAAACGTTGGATGAGGAATACCAGGCAGACGATTTATTAACCGAGCTGGCTGTAGGGAAATTGAATAAAGAAGCAATGAATGTTCGCAGATCAGGCGGATCAAAAACATCTAATTCCAATAGTTCTAAGAAATCGGACAACTCAACTAAAAAAAGCGCACCGAAAAAGAAAGCAGCAGTTAAAACAACTACTCCTGCAAAAAAAAAGGCCGCAAAGAAGTCAAAGGCGAGATAATTCAAAAGCGAGATAACGAAAGAAGCCGGTAAAAAAATACCGGCTTCTTATTCTTACCAAATTCAACCATTAGCCCGAGACTGCAATCGTGCACTAATCGCCTCTTCTACGGAAGATGGCAATCCCGCTGCGTCATCATCTATTGCTCTCAAGCCTTTGATATCACTATCCCACGTAAAAACATGTTCGATTCCTTCGTTAACCTTAATAATATATCGTACTTCATCATTAAACCTGAATGGTTCAGATGATACAATGTATGGTGCGTCGTCAACCATCAGGTTAAATGTTTCCTTCTTTCCTGCAGAATTGGGTAATCCGCCGGGCTGTATTTCAATATTCTTCGATTTACCCTCCTCTTGTTTCGGTTGTGGCTCCGATGCAGTTCCTTGTTGTGCATTCTTTGCATGGTCAGATTTCGGCTGCGGTTGCCCGTCACCTGCAAATGCCTGGTTGCTTTGATTTCCGGCGCCCCGACCTGCCGAGCCCTTCTTATTGTTATCTCCACGTCCTGCCATAGCTGTTATTTTTAATGATAGAATAAACCCCTGTCAATCTTTAGAATCGGGATGTTACTATTAATCACCTTCCTGATCGTGACCGGCCACCTTTACGATCTTATTATATAAGCCCAGAATCAAAAATGATGGTGCCCATTGCCCGATGAAGAGTGCGGTGTGCTTTTTACCATTGAGGAAGCATGCCATAGAAGCTGCCATTGAACCAAGCGCCGCCCACAGGTAAACGTCTGACGGAATCTTTGCTGTTTGCTCTTCGATTGCTTCGGCAACTTTGCCTTCTTTGTGTTGTGGATTAAAATTTTCCATTTTTATTTTTTTAAGTGAAGATTTGAGTGCGTGTTTTAGTGAAAGTGATCTGGTTTTAATAGTGGAAGACCACATAGGGAAAAGAAACTCCTGTCTTTCGATCTTCACTTCATTTCATTCTCACTCGAAAGACAGAAGTATCAGGAAGATTAAAAATATTATTGCCCGGCAGCCGTGCGGTGGCCACGTTGTGAATGGTCTCTTGATGTTTCCGTTGACGGTTGTGTTTTTGTAAGCAGTACGATCAGCATTTCGGCGACACCAACAATCACATGTGGTTGCCAGATATACTTATCGAAATTAAAAATCCATGGAGAAGAGGCGAGAAATAGCCCGGCAACAAAGTCGAGCGCGAGGTGCGTTCTCATAGAAATCATGCGGGCAGCACCCAACTCGTAATCTGTTATCAAGCTATACACGATTGTTCCAATTCCAAGTATAACTGGCACCCAGGTTTCAGCACCATTTCGCGCAAAGCCCAACAGCCAAGGAGCAGCGATCAGTAGAAGCCCCACGAAATAATCAAGATAACCGTGGGTTTTCGTGTTAATAGGTTTCAAAATAAAGGTTTTGCTTGTACCTCAACATTATTATGCCACCTCACTTGGAGCAACGCCCAATTGTTTGATCAATCTCCAGAATTCATTGAAGAGTAGATGATTACTACTAATAACGCCGCCTATTCCAAACGTTGAGCAAGTGGAATGCAGTCAACACTTAAAATTGTATGTAGAAAATGTGTAACAACGTTCTATTAATTAACCTCCAGGTTCTTCCTGCATTAGCAATGGGTTTGTTTTTTATTGATGTATTCGATCGAGATCATCTTAGTGCAATCGTTTCCGCCAATTGTGCCGGACCTGCTTCCAGTCCCTTTTACCCAGGAGCGCTTTACCTCGGTGGTATAATAATCACCAAAGCTCAGTCGGTCCCTGGTAAAAAGCCCCCGCTTTGCGGCTACCTCATCCTCCTCTTTGGCCGTTCAGCTATCTTGCTGGAGTGCCATCTTCGCGGGTCGGCAGTATGAAAAAATGGTCGATATCGTACGGAAGAGTAAAAGTTTTTTCATTGGCTGTTTTAGGTTTGACACAAATTTGCGGAACAGTCGTGTTAAAGAATCATAAATAATAAATGAACTGTCCTAAGAAGTGATGAACGCGCATTTACTCATGTCGAAAGAGAATGGCTAACTTGGTCTCATCCTAAAACTCCTGTATGGAAAAAAAACTAAAGTGCTTTGTAATCATAGGTTATGGCAAAAAAACCAGCTATGCAGGTGGGGAAGTAAGAGAATTGGATCTGAACGAAACCTATGAGCTGCTTATTAAACCAGTATTTGATGAATTGAAAATCGATTGCTATCGTGCAATCGACATTAATGTTTCGGGTAGCATCGATAAAGTAATGTTGGATGAAATTCAAAACGCAGACATCGCGATAGCAGATTTATCAACCCTTAATGCAAACGTGATGTGGGAACTTGGGGTTCGCCACGCATTGAAACCACATTACACGCTGATGATGTGCGAGAAAAAACAAATGGCTGCGCTTCCGTTTGACATCAATCATTTTGTCATATATCCGTATGCACACAGTGCTGAAGGACTTCCATTCAAAGAAGTAAAACGTTTTACATCCGAACTTAAAAATGTTGTAACGAAAATGATTTCCAGGGAACCAGCAGCGATGGATAGTCCTGTACATACATTTCTGGAGTCTACACTAACATCGGGAGATGAAGAAGATTTAGATGAAGGAGATTCGCTGCTGACGCTAATTGAGGAAGCCGAAAAATTGAAGAATGCCCGCGAATTTTTGCCGGCGATTCCGCTTTTAAAGAAAGCAATTGCCGCGGGTGAAAAAAGCCGTATCGCGTTCAGAAATATCATGCCCTTTTTGTTTTGCCGACTTGCGGTGTGTACATATAAATCGGGTCACCCTGATGCGATAACAGCGTTGTTGGATGCGCAGGCAATCATGGATCAGCTGAATCCGCAAACAAGTTTCGAATCGGAAGTACTGGGCATTTGTGGCGCAATTCAAAAACGGATCTATGAATTGACGAAAGATATTAATGCACTTAAGTCGGCTTTGAAATTCTATGATCGGGGACTAACATTGAAATCTGATTATTACAACGGTATCAATGTTGCCTATTGCTATTTATTGCTTGAAAAACTTGAACCGGATAATCGCGAAGCATACACCTTCAATCGCAACCAGGCAATTTTGAAAACACTGGAAGCTGCGCTTCCACTGGAGGATAAACTTCGGAAGAAAGACGACAAGGACTTGATTTGGGTTTTGCTGACAATCGCGGAGGCGTATCATATGAAATCGGAAGCGGCAACCATGAAAGTTTTTGAGGAAAAGGCCAATGAATTTGCTGCCTCGAGTAATCAGCCGTTTGCATTAAGTTCTTACAGGGAACAAAAAGAAAAAATCAAGGAAATACTTGGTAACCAGCAGTGAAAATTTCAAGCGGATTTAATTTCTGATAAATTACAAATACCCGCTACTTTTGCGCGACAACCGCGCCAGTAAGGCGCTTTATTAGTAGTATGAAATTTTATAACCTTATTATTCGCTATCGACTTGCCCTCGGCTTTTTTTTGATTGCGATCGGTGTGATAACCAACGTGTACGTAAGCTTTTGGCCTGCGTTTCCTGCATATTTAATTGCTGCGATCATGATCGCCGGACATTTTTTTATCGGACCCCTTCGTCTCATCCAGGAACATCTTGAAACCGGCGATATGGAAGGCGCTGAAAAGGTGCTGAACTCGGTCAAATATCCTAATCTTCTGTACAAACCTATTCGCTCAGCATATTATACAGTTAAAGGCCAGTTGGCAATGATGAAACAGGATTTTGATGGAGCTGAGATAAATATGAAGAAGGGGCTTGATCTTGGAACGCCAATGAAGGAAGTTAAAGGAGCGAGCTTACTCCAAATGGGTATGATATCGATGCAGAAAGGAAACCTGAAACAGGGTGAAAGTTATATCCGCCAGGCGATACGCGAAGGTTTGCCTGATAAAGAAAACCAGGCCGCAGCATATTTGCAGATGTGCAATATCATGATGAATAAAAGGGAATTCAGAGCGGCAAAAGAATTCTTCCGTAAAAGCAAAGCATTAAAACCGGCAAGTCCGGAATTGGTGAAACAGATAAAGGAAATCGAAAAGTACATCACGCGGATACCAGGATAAAGATCATTGCTGTGTTGTATCAACTGCCGAACTTTTTGCGAATCTCTTCAAATCGGAAATCAAAGATTTCTTTCAATTGATTTTTCACGTAAAGTTTGTCGACCACATCTCCAAGCCAACCAAGTGGAACTTTGTAATGAACGATGTCAGTCATTTCAACTGCGTTACCCAGATCTTTAAAGTGATGTTGATGATGCCATAGGCTGTAGGGTCCGTAGCGTTGTTCATCAATGAAAAAACTACCTTCAGCTACCTGCGTTATTTCAGTCATCCAGTAAACAGGAATTCCAAGAAGTGGTCGAATCGTATACTCAATTATTTGACCGGGATACATTTTCTCTCCGTGAAATTTCGAGATGACCTCAAATTTCATTGCGGCAGGAGTGATTGCCTGCAGATTTGCCGGATTGGAAAAGAAACTCCACGCTTCACTTAATGGAATAGGAATGACCTGAACAGTTTTAAACGAATGAACCGACATGCGATGTATTTAAATAATAACCAGTTTGCCGCCAATAAGTTTACAGATTGAAGTCCTTTTTTAATTGGCTGATACATTGACCGAGCACGTTGGCTACATTATCAACCAGGGCAGGTATAGACTCCACGTTCGACTTATTTTTGCCGCCATGCTCGATTGCGCGGATATCATCTTTCAATGCCGTGATTCCCATTGAATCGATTGTAGATTTCATTTTGTGTGCATGCTTACCAACCATCTCCCAATTTTCTGCTTTCAATGCTTCTTGCAGATCGGTAAGATTTTTTGGCATCGTGTCATTAAACAACTGAACCATTTTGGTAATAAATCCCATGTCTCCACCGGAGATCGTTTCTACCATCGTTAGGTCGTAAAGTTTTTCTAATGTTCCCATCATTATTTGGTTTTAAGTTCTCCCGCCTGGATCATTCGGTAAATGGTCGATTTACCGACGTCCAGCTTTTTTGCAATGAGTAATACATCCTTGTCATACTTATCAAGGAAGTGTTGTATAATTTGAATTTCGTATTCTTTCAATGTCTTTTCAAGACTCATCAGGTTATTGACAGAAGCATTGGTGTTAACAGTGACATGCTCTGGCAATATGGTTTCGTCATCTGCCATCACCACTGCCAATTCCATAACTGATCTCAGTTCACGAACGTTCCCAGGGAATGGGTATGATAGAATTTTTTGCTGCGTTTCAGGAGCAAGATTTTTCTTCTCGCTTCCATTCTCTTTGCAAAAGCCATCAATGAAATGTTTTGCCAGTATAAGGATATCATGACCGCGTTCACGAAGTGGTGGTAATTGAATCGGTAAACCAATCAATCGATAATATAAATCTTCGCGGAAAGTTTTGTTTTGAACTTCTTCAGGAAGATTGCGGTGTGTTGCCACAATGATGCGAACATTAATTGGTACCACTTCATTTCCCCCGACACGAATTATTTCACGTTCCTGTAATACGCGTAGAAGTTTTGCCTGGAGATTAATATCAAGTTCTCCAATCTCGTCGAGAAATAAAGTGCCGTTTGTTGCTTCTTCAAATTTTCCGATACGTCGTGTAACTGCACCGGTGAAGGCGCCTTTTTCGTGGCCGAATAACTCACTCTCGATCAGGTCTCGCGGTATTGCCGCAACGTTGACTGCAACAAAAGGCTTTTTATGTCGCTCTGAATTATAATGAATCGCTTTCGCCACCATCTCTTTACCCGTTCCCGTTTCACCGGTAACGGATACTGTAATATTAGTTTTGGCTGCTTTCTCGATTAATGAAAAAACTTTCTCGATCGCCGGGCTCTTGCCGATAAGAAATTGCGAGTAGTCGTATTTTTTACCAACCTGTTCTTTCAGGTGTTCAACTTCCTGTCTTAATCCATTGATTTCACTTAAGTGCAGTAATGAATTCCAAATACGATCTTTCGTGTCATCATCCTTTACAATGTAATCGAATGCACCATTTTTTAGTAAGTTGATAGCGGTACTAACGTCTTCCTGTCCGGAGATAATAATCACCTGGATGCCGGGATGAACTTCCTTAATGCGTTTGAGCACTTCGCTTCCATCCATATCGGGCATAGAGTAATCAAGTGTAACAACATCTGGTTGTTCGTAGAGACGACCGAAAAAATCTTTTGAATTGTCGAAGCGTTTTACTTCGAAATCAGGATTGAGGGAAAGATAATGCTGCAGCATGG
>JACMLR010000150.1 GCA_014379515.1 Chitinophagaceae bacterium | reverse complement strand
TTTGTCGATGCTGGTAATATCTGGACGAGGGATTCGACGTTGTATGGTCCGGGAGGCCAGCTTTCTAAAGATTTTATAAAGCAATTGGCAGTAAATACTGGCTTTGGTGTGCGGCTTGACCTAGGCATTTTGGTTTTCTGTCTTGATCTTGGATTTCCTCTTACTCGTCCATGGGAACTGGAAGGTGAGCGCTGGGTGGGGGGTATGATTAAGCCCGGGCAGCCGGAATGGCGCAGGGAAAACCTTATCTTGAACATTGCAATTGGCTATCCTTTTTAACCGGTTCTCCTAAAATACAAACATCGATGGGCGACTTCAACAAGCGGGTAAAGCAAACGCTCCTGCTTCTAACGATCATTGCACTGATCTTTACTATCTTTTATGCACTTCGTGCATTCATTCCCGGTATCCTCGGTGCGATTACCCTTTATATCTTAAGTCGCGCGAAATATTTCCAGCTTGTCTATTCCCGTAAATGGAAGAAGGGACTTGCAGCATTTACCTATCTTTTTTATTATTTATTAGTACTCGGTATCCCGGTTTTTATGATCGTTGTTTTGATTTCGCCACGTATCGATGCGATCATGGACAATCCGGAGGCATTTATAAACAACATAAAAAATACCATCGCGGGCCTGCAGCAAAAAGTCGGATACAATTTTGTATCAGCGAACTCAACCAATAGTCTCATCGAACGATTCTCGAACTTCATTCCGTCGTTGATAAATAGCACTACTAATTTGTTGACCAACCTTGTGCTGATGTTGTTCCTTCTTTATTACATGCTGATCAACGGGAGTGAAATGGAACGATACCTCTATAAAATCACCCCGTTAAAAGATGAAAATATCCAATTGCTTGCATCGGAAACGAAAAAGATGATCAAAGCAAATGCATTGGGAATCCCGGTTATTTCAACAATACAAGGAATCATTGCAACGATAGGGTATTGGATCTTTGGTGTAGAGGATTATCTAATGTGGGGATTACTGACGGGCATCTTTGCTTTCATACCAATCATCGGTACGTTTATTATTTGGGGACCATTAGTGGCGTATTTATATATGTCAGGGAGTAACTGGCAGGCAACAGGATTGCTTGTGTATAGTGCAGTCGTTACCGGCAATGTTGATTACCTCGCTCGAATGACGCTGCTCCGGAGAATCGGAGACGTGCATCCTGTCTTGACGATCGTTGGTGTGATCGTGGGATTGAGTTTATTTGGGTTTATTGGTTTGATCTTCGGTCCGCTATTATTAAGTTATATCACTGTGTTGTTTAAAATCTACGTGAACGAATTCGGGTTTGATAAAGAGGCGAACGCGTCGAAGGAAGCCGAGAGGCCGTCTGACATTAGTGGCGAATCTTGAGCATGTGCGAATGACCAATGTGCGAATTGTTCGTAAACGGACTTTAATCTCACGGTAGCGGCTATGCGGGATGAGTACTCACATAGTTCGCGCTAAGGCGCAAAGCCGCAAAGAACATTTATAACTGTGTCTGTCGACGAATAATTTTAGGGCGCCAGGAAACGCGTTGGGTTTGGTTGTAAAATGAAGCCGGAATTTGCATCTGGCGGAATTCTTTATTGATCATCGACTAGCTCTTCATTACATTACACTCAATCATACGGTGTGGCAGTTTGGCGGCTTTGCGCCTTAGCGCGAAATGTAGTTGTACTCGTTACTCTCCGCGAGACACCGCCCGCATTCAACAAATTTCAATAGCTTTGAATTCATAGCCCCCATATGAATAAATACCAAAACCAGACGCACCTGCTTGCCGCAGTAGATTGTATCATATTTGGTTTTGACGGCAGCCAATTGAAAATTTTACTGATCCATCGGGCATTAGAGCCGGAACTCGGGAAATGGAGTTTGATGGGTGGATTCATACAATCCAATGAAAGTTCCGAGCAGGCCGCAGTCCGCGTTCTCAAAGTGTTAACCGGAATGGACGGAGTTTATCTCGAACAACTCTATACGTTCAGTCAGCCCAATCGCGATCCAATCGAACGCACTTTATCAACCGCTTATTTTGCGTTGGTGGATATTGCACTTTATGAAAAGCAGATAAGTGACGAGTACCATGCTGAATGGTTTCCTCTGACCGAAATGCCAAGCTTGATTTTTGATCACGAAAGCATGGTGACGATGGCGAGAGAGAAATTGAAATATAAAGCAGCCCTTCATCCATTGTTATTCGAACTGCTTCCAAAGAAATTCACGTTGCCGCAGCTGCAAAGTTTATATCAGTCGGTTTTTAATAAAGTACTTGACAAAAGAAATTTCAGTAGGAAAGTGTTATCGACCAACTTACTCATCAAACAACCGGATAAAGACAAAGGCACTTCCAAGAAAGGAGCGTTTTACTATACGTTGAACACGAAGAATTATAAAGAAGATTTCCAGGCGTTTTTGAATATCATCCCTAATTCACATTTGCTGTAGATGTTGTTCATAAATAGCATCTCGCAAGGCGGCTGGTCGGAGGTGTGGCAGTTAAATACAATCTCGCAAAGTCGCAAGGCCGCAAAGGACTTATGACATCCGGAAACTGAAATCAACCTTACAAATTTCGGAATACTAACAGAAAGTTTTCCGCTCATTCTCACTCTCACTCCCGCTCTCATTATTAATGTCGCTCTCCGCCGACAATCCGAAACACATGCAGCACATGCGGCAACACCGCTTCCAACGATTCAACTGCTCCTGCCTTTGATCCTGGCAAAGTCAACACCAATGTTTTTCCAATCATTCCTGCCACACCCCGCGATAACATCGCATAGGGCGTTCTGTCCTGACCATAGCGGCGGGCAACTTCCATGATACCCGGTATCTCTTTTTCGAGTAAGGGTTGAATTGCATCCGGAGTATTATCGCGTGGACCAAGGCCAGTACCTCCAACAAAAATCAACACATCTACACCTGCATGCGTAAAACCTTTTACAGCCGCTTGAATTCGAGTCGTATCGTCGGGAACAACTTCATATGATTCGTTTGTTATACCCTGTTTTTCCAGCTGAGCAATTATCATTTTGCCTGACTCATCGGTACCATGCCCGGCAGCAATTGTGTCGGAACAAACAACTACGGCAGAACGCAATGAATTATGTTGCTCTTTTTTCAATGAAGATTTGCCACCTGTCTTTGATACAAGTTTAATTGAACCGATCTCGATGCTTTTATCAATGGGTTTCAACATATCGTACATCGTTAATGCCGTCACCGATGCGCCGTGCATTGCCTCAACTTCTACCCCTGTTTTGTAGATCGTATGTACCTCGACGGTAATCCAAATCTCCAATCCCTCTATGCTATGTTGAATAGAAGCAAATTCGATTGGTAAGGGATGACAATCGGGAATTACATCACTCGTTTTTTTGATTGCTAGTAATCCCGCAGCGCGTGAAAATTCAAATACATCACCTTTTGGTACAGTTCGATTTTTTATTGCAACGACTGTTGCCGGATCGGAGACGCGAACGATTGCGCTTGCAATTGCTTTTCTTAAGGTGTTCGATTTATCAGTGATGTTTACCATAAATTATTTATTCACTTTCCATTGATGGGCCAGGTTGCTCATGATTTCTTTCCCCCAAACAGGTAGCCCGGCCTTGATACGTTCAACTAATTCGTTGCATGCTTCAGTCGCGGATTTTCGATGGGGAGATGACGTAAAAACAAAAAGGCAAATTTCTCCGACGGCAACTGTACCCAGGCTGTGATACACATGCATACAGGTCAATTCATACTTTGCAAACAGCTCCTCCCGGATAAGATGCATCTTTTCCAGTGCCAGTTCTTCGTAGCTGGTATAATCAATTGCCACCACCGTCGCATCACCAATCGCATCTGCTCTTACTTGTCCGAGGAAAATGCTATGCGCACCAATTGAAGTTTTGCTACTATGGCTTTCAATGCTCTGCGCAATGAATGCAGGTGTGATTGCACCCTGTACAAATATATTCTTAGGCGTTTGTGTCATAATTTTTGCTTGACTGGGTTAATGGTATACTCTTTACGCCACCCTTTAAACTGAATAGCTTTTTATTGCTAAGCAACGAACGAAATTGTTGGACCACTGCCCGGCTCCGCATACCCGACTGGCAGCAAAAAACAATGGTATCAGTTTCCAACTGGTTCAGTTTCTCGACTGTCAATTCCCCCATCGGAATTTCGATATGTTTACTATCAACCAAACGCGGCTGTTCACCAATGTCTCTTATATCAACGAAGATCATGCTCTTGTATACAGCAGTATCAAGTTCGTCAAAGGTAATTTCCGCTTCACTCACAGCTAATCCACACTCGTCCTCATAATCCCAGTCTCCAAGTTCTGTTATATTCCGCGGCCTCCGCGCGTCCGTCCCGCGAGGAACGATCAACTCATAGAAGCCATTCTGCAACGCATCGTAATTCAGCAACTTTCCATTCAGCACCTCCCCGATCCCAGTCAATATTTTAATTACTTCATTCGCTTGCAACGCACCTACGATCCCGGGAACCACACCTAACACTCCCGCCTCAGCGCAATTGCGAACAGTTCCTGCTGCGGGTGGTTTCGGAAACAAATCCCGGTAGTTAACGGCTGGTGCTGCATCGTTCTTAA
>JACMLR010000149.1 GCA_014379515.1 Chitinophagaceae bacterium | reverse complement strand
AGCTTTAGATCGTCAGATACGATCATCCCAAATACGTTAATTTCCCTCGCAAAAATATCGGCACTTGTTGAACATCGGGATCTAAACAATGCAAGCGAAAATTAAAATGTTTACAATGCGCTTGCTTATAGTTTCAACAAGCTCCGAAGGAGCGCAGTATGTCAGCCCAGGCTGTAAGGCCTGGGTCAGTCATTCATTAGGGAATACAGCGCTGAAAGCGCGTAGTATTTTTTTCTAACTTAAGGTTATGCAATTGCGGGCGAGATTGAGGTTGATATCACTTACCTATTTTTTCAATTCTTGATTGATTCGTTTGGGAATACTTCGCCCCTACAGGGCTCTAATACGAACTCGCTTTCGAAACCTAGGCCTTACAGCCTAGGCTGAAATATTGCGCGCCTTCGGCGCTGCGATTATAACGGCTTACATGTGCATGCCCAGATGAATGAGGATAACCTAACGTGCTCAGCATCGAAAAGCCCGATTAGTTCGAAGCTTCCTTATTCTGTCTTCTTAATTCTGTCTTCTTGATTCTGCCTATTTGATACCCGAACCCCCTAAAATCGTTTCCTCAATCACCCTTCCAAAATGCTCATGTTCCAGTCGATGGATTTTACTGGCAAGTAGGGCGGCATTATCCGACTCATTAATATCACAATGCGCCTGGAAAATAATATCCCCGTGGTCATAATGTTCATCAACAAAATGAATTGTAATTCCACTCCTGTTTTCTTTTGCTGCAATCACTGCTTCGTGCACAAAATCTCCATACATCCCCTTTCCGCCGTAATTCGGTAACAGGGCTGGGTGAATATTGATGATCTTACCACGATACGCATTGATCAACATATCCGGAACTTTCCAAAGAAAGCCTGCGAGAATGATCCAATCGATTTTATATTCTTTTAAGGAGGGGATATAACCATCACCGCGAAAAAATTGATCTCGTTCAATCAGCATCGTGGGTATCGCCGCTTTTTCGGCAATGTTGAGTACACCCGCATTGGATTTATTTGAAACCACCAGCGCTACTTTTATGGCATCGTGCGATTGAAAACGCTCGATTATCTTTTGGGCGTTGGACCCGGCGCCGGAAGCAAAAATGGCTAAGGAGTTCATTGGAGAGAATATGGAATAAGAATATAGAATGTCGAATGTAGAATATTGAATAGAATACAGGATACAGAATACAGGAGACAGAATAAGAACGTCTCAAAGTCCATCAAACCGATCGATCCAAAGCATTTAGCACATTTTCGTATTTCGCACATTTCGCACATTTGCCTTTCGCACATTTGATTGAAGAACTAATCGACCGAAGGAATTCGCACATTCGCACATTCGCAATTCGCACATTTGAATATACTCAGCTTAGACGTTTAAAAACCTTCTTCAAATAATTCTTGAAAAAACCAAACTGCCCAAATGGTATACTCAACGCCAAAACACAGAAGGGCCACAAGATGGTTACGATTATGATATACAACGGGATCCGAATCCAGGCCTGGTCGATATCAAACAGTAATAGAAGCTGTCGTCCAAGAAATCCACAAAGACTTCCCCCTAGTGCAAACACGATCAGGATCAGCAATAAACGCCAGCCATTTACGCCCCATCTTTTTTGAAGGCCCTTTAACATGGGCGCAAAAATGTAGTAAATTCTTCATTTAACCTTAACGAAGAGTTCTAAGTGGAAATGGTTATCCACAGTTGACAAAAACATGACAACGGCTCTTCACAACATCCAAAAATTATTGAAAATTAGGCTGAAACCCGCGCCCACACTGGATTAAAAAAATTTTAAACGCTATGTGCATTTGTTAAAATCCTGACTTATTTTTGCACCCAATTCCGGAAATTTTTCCACATAATTTCATCATATTCAACTGATATGAGCGAACACCGACCAATTGCCAAAAATATCCTTACGCTCTCCATATTGATCTCGCTTTTATCGCTATCAAATACGGTTAATGCTCAGGATGGGGCCACTCTTTTCAAAAATAAATGTGCTTCCTGTCATGGTGTAGTTAAAGCTGTATTAGGGCCGGCCCTCGAAGGTGTCGAAGGCCGCTGGCCAAGTAAGGAGTTACTCTATACATGGATCAAAAACTGGAACAAGGCCGTGGCAACTGGCGATCCGTATCCGGTTAAGATTCAAACATATAACGCGTCAGCAATGACGGTCTTTGAGGAATTGAAAGATGCTGATATCGATGCCATCCTTGCTTACGTAAATAAGACCGCCGCTGCTGCTAAAGTGCCGACTGGCCCTGGTGGTGGTACAACTTCTGATGCAGCCGCTGAGTCAGACAGTTCACTGCTCTACGGGATCTTAACCCTGATCCTTGCCGTTATATCTCTGGTTCTCCTGCAAGTGAATAGCAATCTTCGCAAATTGGCCGATGATAAAGAAGGAAATCCTTCTTCCGAGCCAATACCTTTCTATCGAAATAAAACTTATATCACCCTTTTATCCCTTATCCTTTTTGTCGTGGGTGGATATTTCCTCAGCCAATGGGCAATCGGTTTAGGCCGTGAAAAAAATTATCAGCCCGAGCAACCCATTTACTATTCACATAAAGTGCATGCTGGTACAAACCAGATCAACTGTTTGTATTGCCATGGTGGTGCAATGGAAGGCAAACATGCCAACATCCCTTCCACGAATGTGTGTATGAACTGTCATATGCAGATCAATGAGTATGCTGGTCCTGATATTTTCAAAGAAGACGGTTCGAAGGTGAACGGAACCGAGGAAATCAAAAAACTTTATGCGGCTGCCGGTTGGGATCCTGCCACAAAACAATATACAGGAAATGGTAAAGCTGTCGAATGGGTAAAGATTCATAACCTGCCGGATCACGTTTACTTTAATCACTCGCAACATACAAAAGCTGGTAAAGTACAATGTCAAACCTGTCACGGAGACATTACTAAAATGGATGAGGTTTACCAGTTTTCAGAGCTTAGCATGGGATGGTGTATAAACTGCCACCGCGAAACTAAAGTCGACTTCAGCAATGCACAAGGCGAAGGAAACAAGTTTTACAGCATCTACGCCAAGTATCACGAGGAAATAAAAAATAAAACGCGCGATAGCGTTACTGTAAACGATATCGGAGGTCTTGAGTGCCAGAAATGCCACTACTGATTTCAGTTAAGTTCTTGTCCGAAGCAACTTCGATTAACCAATTCTAATTTTCAAATCGATATAAATGGCTAAGAAAAAATACTGGCAAAGTTTTGTAGAGCTGAATGATACAGAAGGCCATCAAAAGCTTGCCCAGAACGAATTCCAGGAACTATTGCCAACAGGAGATGCTGAATCAACCAACCTTGGCGATACAGCCGCTTCCCGCCGCGACTTCCTGAAATATGTCGGCTTTAGCACAGCAGCAGCAATGGCAGCAGCAAGTTGCGAAACGCCCGTCAGAAAAGCCATCCCATATCTCAATAAACCGCAGGATCTTGTTCCTGGTGTTGCCGATTTCTACGCAACAACTTATGTAAATGGCGGTGAAGCAATTCCAATTATCGCAAAAGTTAGAGACGGTCGGCCAATTAAACTCGAAGGAAATACACTTTCAACTTTTTCAAAAGGCGGAACAAATGCAAGACTTCATGCATCCGTTCTTGATCTATATGATACTGCCCGTACACGTACTCCAAAATTGATTCGTAACGGAAAAGAAACGCCGCTTACACTCGATACAGCAGATAAAGAAATTGGAGCTGCACTTGCTTCTTCGGGCCCGGTTGTATTATTGACTTCAACAATTAACTCCCCAACGACCAAACAAATTATCGGTGAGTTTCTTGCAAAGTATCCAGGTGGACGTCACGTTCAGTTTGATGCTGCCTCTTACAGCGGGCTATTATTAGCAAGTGAAGCTGCCTACGGACGCAGAGCAATTCCTTCCTATAGCTTCGACAAAGCAGAAGTGATCGTGAGCCTTGGGGCAGATTTCCTTGGAACATGGGTTAATCCCATTGAATTCAGCAAACATTATGCTGTTGGTCGCCGATTCGACGAAAGCAATCCTGATAAACTCAGTAAACATTACCAGTTCGAAAGTATGCTCAGTTTAACGGGAGCAAATGCAGACGAACGTTTCACTCATCGCCCTTCTGAAACAGGTGCAGTTGCAGCAGCATTGTTGTCAGCTGTACAGGGTCAGTCAGTTTCTGGTGTTGATGGCGCCAATCTTTCAAAAGGAATAAAGGCTGCCGCAGATAAATTAAATGAGAAAAAAGGCCGCGGACTTGTTGTAAGCGGAAGCAATAACACCCAGGTTCAACTAATCGTTGCTGCAATCAATGAAGCAATTGGCGCTAACGGAACAACTATCAATTGGGCCGCACCGTTGCAAACACACCAGGGTATCGATAGCGAGATGGAAACGCTTGTTGCAGATATGGCAAGCGGTCGGGTTGGCTCATTAATTATTTATGGTGTCAATCCATCATACGAATACCATAACGCAGCTGCCTTCGACAAAGCAATTAAATCTGTAAAAGTTTCGATTTCGTTGAACGATCGCGCGGATGAAACAACTGCTTTATGTCAATATGCTGTACCAACGCACCACTTCCTTGAAAGCTGGGGCGATGCTGAACCAAAAGCGGGTTATATCAGCTTACTTCAACCAACAATTAATCCTTTATTTCAAACGCGCCAATTCCAGGATTCGTTGCTAAAATGGTCGGGCAATCCAACTCCATACGAACAGTATTTCCGCAATATTTATATCAGCAAACTTGGCGGACTTGAGAATTTCAATAAAGCATTACAAGACGGTGTCATCGAACCAGCTACTGCCCCAACAGGCGGTGCGGCGTTCAATGGAGCTGCTGTTGCTGCTGCAGTTGGAGCTGTTGCTGGATTGAAAAAAACGAGCAAAACGGAAGTTGTTATCTATCAAAAGGTGAGCCTGGGCGATGGTAAACTTGCAAACAACCCATGGTTGCAGGAATTGCCTGATCCAATTACAAAAGCTACCTGGGACAACTATGCGATTGTATCTCCCCAGTTCGCAAAAGCAGAATTGAAAATCGATTTGGCCAACGCGAGAAGTGCGGATCAGTACGAAGTACAAATGATCAAGCCTGTTTTGAAATTGAACATCAACAACAAAACACTTGAACTCCCAATAATCATAGTTCCGGGAACACAGGAAAATACGATTGCGATCGCAGTAGGTTATGGTCGTAAAAATGTTGGCCGTGCTGCAAATGGTGTTGGGCAAAATGCATATTCATTATTGAGCTATAACGGAGCGACGGTTGACTGGTCTTCTTCAACTGTATCAGTTTCCGGTTCGGATGCTAAATATAAAGTTGGACAAACACAAACCCACAGTAGCTATGAAGGTCGTCATGAAGTAATTAAAGAAATTACGATTGATGAATTCAAGAAGAACAAATTTGTTGTAGTACAACAGCGTGAATCAGAGATTGGAAATTTCGGTGGCATCGAGAACTATGAGAAGGAAGGATCACTCTATCCAGTCTACGATCGCCCGGGAATTAAATGGGGAATGAGCATTGATCTTGGAACCTGTATTGGTTGCGGATCCTGTTCAGTAGCCTGTACAGTTGAGAATAACGTTCCGGTAGTTGGTAAAAATGAAGTTATACGTTTCCACGATATGCATTGGATGCGCATCGATCGTTACTTCAGCGGTAATCCACATGATTCCGATGGAGTACAAACAATCTTCCAACCGATGCTTTGTCAACATTGCGACAATGCTCCTTGCGAAAACGTTTGCCCGGTAGCTGCAACCAATCACAGTTCAGAAGGTATCAACCAAATGGCTTATAACCGTTGTATCGGTACAAGATATTGCGCAAACAACTGTCCTTTCAAAGTGCGTCGTTTTAACTGGTCTGATTATACTGGCGCAGATAGCTTCAAGGATAACCAATTAACTTCTGGTGTTGGTGCGTTGAATGAAGCAGTGTTCCAAATGAACGATGATCTTACGCGCATGGTATTGAATCCGGATGTTACGGTGAGAAGCCGTGGTGTGATGGAGAAATGTACGTTCTGTATTCAGCGTACGCAGGAAGGAAAGTTGAAAGCTAAAAAAGAGAATAGAGTGTTGGCTGATGAAGATGTGAAAACTGCTTGTCAGCAGGCATGTCCAACTGATGCAATTGTTTTCGGTAACGCAAACAATCCGCAAAGCGAAATCAGCCAGGTGCGTAAGAATAACAGCTTGCGTAATTTCTATTCGCTCGAGCAGATCCACGTGTTGCCAAACGTGAACTACCTGACGAAGGTGAGAAACACAAATGTGCTGGCAGCGCATGAAGATGAAGCAGCAAGAGAAGGTGCTGAACATGGGAGTCCGGCGAAAGCAGAACATTAATTGATCGAACCGTAAGATAATAGTTGACCTAACTAATAAATAAGCTGGAAGTATCAGCAACGCTGATTGCAAACAGCCCAAAGCTTCAAATATGGCAGCATTCAAGTATGAATCGCAAGTAAGGGCTCCACTGGTGGAGGGTACTAAGGATTATCACCAGGTTACTGAAGACATTATCCGTCCTATCGAAGGGCCGCCATCCCGGTTGTGGTGGATTGGATTTATTATTTCAGTTTTGCTGTTATTATTCGGTGTTTATTCCGTTTATCGCGAGGTTACTTACGGTGTGGGTCAGTGGAATCTGAATAAAACAATTGGTTGGGGTTGGGATATTACCAACTTCGTTTGGTGGGTTGGTATCGGTCACGCAGGTACATTGATCTCAGCTATCTTGTTACTTTTCCGCCAGGGTTGGCGTACAGGTGTAAACCGCGCTGCAGAAGCGATGACGATATTTGCTGTAATGTGCGCAGGTCAGTTTCCAATCTGGCACATGGGTCGTGTTTGGATGGCTTTCTTTGTACTTCCTTACCCTAATACCCGCGGTCCTCTCTGGGTAAACTTCAACTCCCCACTTCTTTGGGACGTATTTGCGATCTCTACTTATTTCACTGTTTCATTACTTTTCTGGTATTCCGGCTTGATTCCGGATCTCGCTACCGTTCGTGACCGTGCCCGCGTTAAGTGGAGGAAATACATGTATGGAATTCTTTCTTTTGGTTGGACAGGTAGTACGAAACACTGGCAGCGTCATGAAAGTCTTTCATTGGTACTTGCAGGTTTAAGTACGCCACTTGTACTTTCGGTTCACACGGTGGTATCGTTCGACTTCGCCACATCTATCGTTCCCGGATGGCATACGACCATCTTCCCACCTTATTTCGTTGCCGGTGCGATTTTTTCTGGCTTCGCGATGGTACAAACGCTTTTGCTTGTGACCAGGAAAGTATTACACCTCGAGGAATATATCACCATAGAGCATATCGAAGTAATGAACAAGGTAATCGTACTTACAGGTTCGATTGTAGGTATTGCTTACCTAACAGAATTGTTCATGGCATGGTATGGTCAAAATAAATATGAGAATTGGGCATTCATGGAAAACAGGTTGAATCTGTTTAGTCCTTATGGCTGGAGTTATTACCTTATGATGGGCTGTAACGTGCTATCGCCACAGATCTTCTGGTTCCGGAAAATGCGTCGTAATATTTTCATCACTTTCTTCATGAGTATCCTCGTGAATATCGGGATGTGGTTCGAGCGATTTGTAATCATCGTTACCTCAGTTTACCGGGATTATTTACCAAGTAGCTGGAGTACGTATTATTCGCCATCAATTTATGAGGTTGGATTTTACCTCGGTACGTTCGGCTTATTTTTTACCTGCTTCTTCCTGTTTGCAAAATTCTTCCCTGTTATTGCAGTGGCGGAAATCAAACACATCCTCAAGAAATCAGGAGAAAATTATAAGCCTGCGGCAGAAAAAGTGGAGCAGCAATCACCGGATACACTTTATGAAGAGGTAACTCATCACCATTAATCATTTTTGAGAAACTACTGAACTACGCTATATGGCAGAAAAAAAATTTGTAGTAGGAAGCTTTACTGAAGAGAACGTTTTGTTCGAAGCAGTGAAAAAAGTGCGGAAGGCAGGATACAAACTGCACGATGTATATACTCCTTTTCCGATCCATGGATTGGACAAAGCAATGGGCTTGCGTGATACAAGTATTCATACTGCGGGATTCATTTACGCAGCATTTGGTACAACGACAGCATTAAGCTTTATGTCCTGGGTTTTTACAAAAGACTGGCCGATGAATATCGGGGGTAAGCCGCATTTTGCATTGCCGGCTTTCATTCCAATCATTTTCGAGTTTACTGTATTGTGTGCATGCGTTGGAATGGTTTTGACATTCTGCTATATCTGTCAACTGGCACCATTTGTAAAAAAACATCACTTTCATCTCCGTGCTACTGATGATTTATTTGTGATGGCAATTGAGTGCACTCCAAAAACAGATGAAAATGAAGTGAGCGGATTTTTGAATAGTGCAGGAGCAAGAGAAATAAATATTCAGCAGGCAGAAACAGGCTGGTGGCTCGGAACTTACGACAAAGACAAAAAACCATTTGAAACAAGGAATTGATCACATCAATCGATCATTAACATGAAACAAGCATCTATCATAGCAACTGCCTTCCTGATTGTCTTCGCTGTCGGATGTGGTGGAAAGCACAAGGATCCAAAATCGGTTTATATGCCGGATATGGCTTATAGCCGTGCGATAGAAACTTATAGCCCATTGGACACCTTAAAAGCCCAGGGAATTTTTTATAACGCAACGCCGGTTAAAGGCACGATCAAACGTGGTGAACTTTTTCCATTCAGCATTGAAAAAGATAAAGATGCTGATAGTACTAACTATTCACTTTCACGGCAGGTAACCAATCCATTGCCAATGCCACAGGGCCCACAGATGAAAGAGGCTGAAAGATTGTATCTCGTTAATTGCGGAATCTGTCATGGAACTGCATTGGATGGCAATGGGCCACTGTACAAAGATGGTACAGGACCCTATGCTGCAGCACCGAGAAATCTGGTGGCTGATCCGCTTGTAACAAATATGCCTGATGGGCAGATGTTTTACTCGATCACTTATGGTAAAGGTCAGATGGGTAGTTATGCATCTCAGCTTAGCACAACGCAGCGATGGATGATTGTTCATT
>JACMLR010000148.1 GCA_014379515.1 Chitinophagaceae bacterium | reverse complement strand
TTATCTGACCGGACCGGAAATGCAGGTATTAGATAATATTGATGCTACTGATAACAAAAAGCAAAATCACCTCGCTGGCTGCCTTTATGATTTAGCGGGTGACTCGACCGTGTCCAAACCAAAACCGGTAGGTGAATTCAATAAGGTAAGACTACTTCAGAACAAAGGTCACCTTACGTTGTGGCTAAACGATACTAAAACCTTTGAGGGTCAAATTGGAAGTGACGACTGGAACGCCCGCGTCGCCAAAAGCAAGTTTGCGGCTCCTGCCTTTGTCAACTTCGCAAAAGTTCCAAGAGGAAAAATTGCCCTGCAACAACATCCCGGCGCGAGTGCATGGAGGAATATTAAGGTGAGGAGATTGTGAGGTAGATAAAAAGGTATTTCTCCCCTGCCAGGTCAGGTGTAACCACGGTATCCACCGATCAGGGATTGAATTATCTTGCCAGTAAATCATTGTATGTTACGCCCCGCAACATTACTGGTACTGTTAATTAGTCTGTTTCAACAATCGTCCTATTCGCAAAATTGCCAACGGACCGGCTTGTGCAAGCTTGCAATTCCGGGCGATTTTGATTTGAATAAACGACTATTGCTAAAGGAGAATTGGAATGATTTCGCAGCCGTTGATTTGGAAAATGAGTTTCCAATATTCTCCAATCAAGTGCTGAACGTCGCGTCGATCCGTCTCGATGCTCTTGGCTGTATTTATCCGTCTTTTATAAATAACGGCACTTATAGAAATGAATTTTTAGACGAACAACGCTCACAAACAAAGTATAATAAGCTTAGCTTTTACCGGGTTTTTGAGCAGCAGCCAAACTTGCTAAATGCTCATTTGTCGACCAGCGAAATTGATTCACTTAAGTCAATAAGTTTTCATCATGACTCGCTTTACGCCGCGCGGTATTATGCCTTCAGGGCTTTTTGGAACAGAAAATTTCTTGGGGATAAAATCACGGAGCTGGACAAAAAAATTGCTGAACGAAAAATAAAGCGCGTTTTCTTTTTCGTTCATGGATTTAACGTGCCGTCAAGTCTTGCCCAACTTCAGGGCAATGCAATATTTCGACGAATTTTGCAAGACCAATCCCTTCGACCCGAAGAGACATTGTTTGTTCGCGTTTTCTGGCCGTCAATGTCTGAAAAGCGAAATGATTTTGTAAACGTGGACAAATGTGATATCCGAAATAGAAAACTTCGGGTTTTTAAATCGAACCTGTTTTCTTATGTTTCAAATCGTGGGTATCTGTGTGGCCAAACTTTGAATACTATTCTATCCCAGCTTCCAAATGATATTGAATATAATTTCATTTCCCATTCTTTCGGAAGCACTTTGTCTGCAGCCATGCTTTTCTCGCCAACGGCTAAGATAAACGTGAATGCCAGGGGATCCCATTACAATTCTCGTTTGCTCGCGCTCTTCAGTAACCAGCCAAAGCTGAGTGAGAAGAAAATTAATTTCTTTATGCATGCGGCAGGGATGGCCGGGCGCGCAACATTTGCCGATTTGTCTTTAGCAAATAACACCAACCATTATTTTTACCTCGGGTACAATGAGCGGGATAAAATACTTTTGAAGCAGGTATTATGGCTCTTTAAAAAACCTCATGGCAAAAGCAGCACGGCATTGGGATGCAATGCCGACGGAGAAGCTGATAAAGTCGTGGCTCTTGCTGATAGAACTGGTTTGCTCTCGAGGTTTGTTGCAAGCAGCACAAGTACGCTTCGCGAACACGATATTTTCTGTTACATGCAGCAGACACAGTTCGATAATTTTTTTACAACTTTTTTGCAACGCACCAGTAACTAACCAATGTTTAATTACCCAGCTATGGCTTTTTTCAAACCAATACTGATAACACTTGGCCTCGCCAGCGGGCTGAATTATTGTTTGGCGCAAGATGTCAAATTCAATCAACGAAACAGTGCAGCACAAATTGGCTATACATTAAAAGCACAGGCGGAATTAGGGACCCGCAAGGGAAACTGGTTCCATTGGCGAATCGGAGCATCTGCTGGCATCGGTGCATTTGCCGGAGAAAACTGGTTTTACCCATCCCTCCAGGTTGACTTAATGCTTTACCATGGTGGTATGGGCAGTAAATGGCCGGGAGAGAAAAAGAACAATTACTTTGATGTAGAAGCAAATGTTGCGTACACTATTACGGCAGGCCTGGAAAGCAGAATGGCAAATGGAAACGCGAAAGGCCCTGCGTTCCGGTCTTATCCTTTATACTATTTCAATACGTTCCAATTACCACCACTGCAAAACCCTTACAACTGGTCAGCATCGATTGGCGGTAACATCGTTTGGTTAACGACAAGAAAAAAAGACAAACTGCAACAGGTTGGGTTTGCCAATTTACATTTTGGTCGGTTGCAACTAAATTACGCGAACGATGGGCCATTTTTTCCAAAGCCACTTGGCGACAGGTATGATCGCTTACACACAGGTACTGGTTTTGTCACATGGCACGGTGATCGGCACTGGAATATAAATTTGATCGAAGTTGGGTACGAAAAATTTACCGGCTTTAGTAAGAACGCGTACGAACTTGCAAACCTGTTGGGCACCGGCTATATGTATTACCGGGATACAACTCAGCACTTCTACAACAAATCGCGAGTTTTTGTCACTGTCGCCAACCCAACCAAACGCTGGGGCGGAACCGTGAGTGCATATAATTATTCAGCAATTGATGTGCAGCACAACATTCACCTTGGAGCTTTTTATCCACTACATATGGTTCCTTATAAAGGACATATTGGAGTAAGCGGGAATTATTATTATGGACAAACAAAAATTGGATTACAGTGAGATATATAGCGTTTACATTAATAATAGTTGCTTTGCTTAGTTGCAATACCAAATTCAAATATGTCACCGATGAAAAGGTAAAAACGTTTGGTGCATCGGTTGCGTATGACCTGGATAGTTCTTACCAGTTGTATACAAGACAGGTTGTAACTGTAAAGAATAGTGATTCAATTCGTGTTCCAATGAACGGTTCACTATCTGAAAATAATAAGCTACTCGAAATCGAATACCTGTTTGTTTCTGAGCGAGACAAAAAAGTGTTGGTAATTAATAATGTTGCAAACAGATGGGAAAAGTATTACAACAGCCCCGATAAAATTAGCGACCTGGGTATTTCGGCACCAATGATTAAGGCAGACATTTGGTATTTCGCGCAGTTTCGGTTTGGCGAAATGGATCAACAGGGCGATTTGTTGTTTCGCAATGTAAGTAGAGACGGCCGCGATCATTATTGGAACATCAGCAAGTTTAGCGATAGCATTAAGCTCAATTCCATAAGCGTTGCTGATAGTTACGGCAAAAATCTTAGGTATATCGACAGTGCCTTTTCGCTTAATGTCGTATTCGTGAAATCGGAAGCCTGGCAGGTGATATTCAAACAAAACGCGGCGAAAAGAATGTTTCCTCTTACTAAAAAAAATACGATCCCAGAATTTGAGCTGGCCGGACAAACAATCTATTATCATCCAAACAGCGGTTCTCCTGTTGTCGTTTTCCGTTTCACCGAAAACATCTTCAAACATTTCAGAAATGTGAGTTTTAATGAGAAAAGGCTGTACGCAGAACCGAAGAGGTGAGAGAGTGAAGAGTGAGAGTGAGAAAGAGAGCGAGAGCGGAGGATGGAGTTTGAAGGATGAAGTTTGAAGTTTGGAAGATGGAGTTTGGTATAGTAGCGTATTTCAGCGGAAATACAGATATTAGCAGTCATTGTAATGCGAACCTAAACAGACAGAAATCCCCTTCAACTTTTTGACTTCCCAAAATAAAAATCCAAGATAATTGACAAAAAATTTTATCTGGAAGGAACACAACGAAGAGTTTGATACCATTGGCAGCATCTCCTGTCACGTAACGCTACTGAATAGCAAACAGGTTGACAGCAGGTAAAAATTCGCTCCAAAATTCCTTTCTTTTTTTTTATTGGTAAGCCCTTTTGTAT